>CAJPSE010000049.1 GCA_905373185.1 uncultured Fretibacterium sp. | reverse complement strand
TCGAACTGCCGACCTACGGCTTAGGAGGCCGTCGCTCTATCCACTGAGCTACAAGCCCGCAAAAAGACACTAAGTGACTATAGCACAAAAAATATAACTGTCAAATTCGACATTGCCGCCGCTTGGCGACAACATTCGGATTGCCTTGCCCCCTGGGGCCGGGTCACCTTTTCCTGCACGGACGGGGGGCATGTCCGGGAGGATCAGTCCGGGGATCTTTGCCGTTCCAGGGCTCGGTCGCAGAGGTCCATGAAGAGGCGGCTCATGACCGGGATCGTTCTCAGAAGGTCCTCCGGGTGCCACTGCACGGCCACGATCAGGCTATCCGGGCTCTCGAAGGCCTCGACGACGCCGTCCTCAGCGCGGGCGGTGAGGACGAGGCCTTTGCCTAGGGCCTTGACGGACTGATGGTGCAGCGTGTTGGCGTAGACGCTCTCGGCCTCCAGGATGCGCCGAAGGCGGGAGTCCGGTTCGATCAAAACCCTGTGCGTCGGGGTATCGCGGCGTAGCTGCTGCGCGTGCAGCAGGTTCTTCTCGGCGCGCTCTCCGATATCCTGATAGAGACTGCCGCCGCAAGCCACGTTCAGGAGCTGCATGCCGCGGCAGATGCCCAGCATGGGAATGTGGTGCTCCGAGGCGTAGGCTGCCGCATGGAACCAGAAAGCGTCCAGCTCCGGCAACACCGGCCCCAGCTTTGCGTGGGGCGGTTCTCCGTAGTGGCAGGGGTCCACGTCCCACCCCCCGGGGAAGAGCAGGCCGTCACACAGGGCCAGGGCGGGGTCCGAAAGCCTGGGGTCCTCGGGGACCGGCAGGATGACGGGGACGCCGCCGTTGCCATCTATGGCTCGCACGCAGGCCGTGTTCGTGTAGCTGCGGTCGACACTCACAAAGTCGGGGTCCGGGTCTCGCCGGACGTTCCCCAGGATACCGATGATAGGCTGATGTCTCATATGCCGGATTTTTTCCTCCCGACCGTACGGTTATTTCCCGTGCTCAATTCTGTGAATGAGGCGATTGAGCAGGTGGATGACCTTTCCCGAGCTCCGGCGCAGACGCCTGAAACAGCGTTTTGCCCCCTTGATGTCCCCATTTTCGCAAAAGGCAGCGGCCTGTGCGGCCATCTCGTGCACCAGCCTGTGAGGGTGGTCGAGCGCTTGGTACTCGGGCAGCCCCTTGAAGGGATTATCCGGGGCATGATACCACGCCCCCAGCCGACACTGCTCCGAAGAGCCGACCTCCTCATGGCGCAGTTTTTCCTTTCCCTTAATCAGGTTGTCGATGCGCATCTTCCACAACAGGTGGTCGGACTTGGCCTTTTTGATCCGGCTCGTATCGGTGGGGCCCGCAGGCGCTCCGTCGTCGACCCGGAAGACGGCGACGCTCTCGTCCAGATGTGTCGCCATGGCGTTCAGGGCATCGGCCTCCGTCTCGATATTCTGGATGGAGGTGTGGGTCTCGTCGGTCATCGACGCGGCCTGCCTCGCCTTGGCCTCCGTCCTCTCGAGGGTCTCCAGCATCGATCCCACCAGACGGACGACCTCCTCGGAGCTCTTTGCCTCCTCGTCGGCGATCGAGACGATCTCACCGATAGCGCTGCCAGCTTCCTTACTGGCACTGAAGATGGAATTCAGGGCGTCTCCTGCAAGCCTCACGTCCGCGACGCCATTCTCCACCTCCGCTCCACTCTGACGGATCCCCTCGACGGCGCCGGCCGTATTCTCGACGATCTTGCCGACGAGCTGGGCCACCTCCATCGCACCCTTGTTGGACTCCTCCGCGAGCTTGCGCACCTCGTCGGCGACCACGGCGAACCCCTTGCCCGCCTCCCCGGCACGGGCGGCCTCAATGGCCGCGTTCAAGGCCAGAAGGTTGGTCTGGCGCGCGAGCCCGGTGATCGTCTCGGTGATGCTTGAGATGCGCCGGGAGTTCTCGTCGAGCATCGTCATCCATTCCTCGGTTTGACGGCTGAGCTCCTTGATGTGCTCCATCCTCTGAATGGCGTTCTCGACGGTACCATGTCCTTGTGTGGCGGCGGATATAGTCTGGGCGGAGTGCTCGAGGATCTCCTGGCTCTTCCTCTGGGCCGTCCGGACGAGCTCCGCAAGGCCCAGAAGCACGCGGTGCGCGTCCCTGGCCGCACCATCCCCCTCGGTCATCAAAGCCGAGACCTCCGAGACACAGGATGAGACCTCCTGGGTCGAGGCGGCGGCCTCCCCGACGGACGAGGCTATCCCCTTGGAGGCGGCTTCCAGGCTTGCCGAGGAGGTCCGGACGTTGGCCACCATAGAGGACTGCTGCTGCGTCATCCGATTAAAGGTCGCCAGCAGCTCGGAGATGTCGTCGTCCGAATAGATCTCCCCGTGCACGGTCAGATCTCCCGCCCCTGCGGAGGCTATCAGGCCGCGGAGGTTAGCCAGGGGCCTATCTATTCTGCGGATGAGCAGGACGATGATCGCCGACGCGGGAAACAGAAGGACGATAATGGTCCAGAACACCGTCCAGAAGATGGAGCGCATGATTCCTGACGTCAGGGTAAGAGGCTTTGCGGCGGAGACCATGCCGATGGGCGTCCCCTTAGCGCCGATCAGGGGGCGGAACGCGGTCAGGTAGTTCGAACCCAACCCTGGGTCCCGGCTCAGCGTTGCAGCCCCTGCAGGGGAAGCCCCCTCCGGCATCGGGGTACTCAGCGGTTTGCCGTCCGGGCCCGACACGGTGCACGCCACCCGTTCCCGGCCCAGAAATACGGAAAAATCGCCCCCGGTGATCCGCTTGGCCTCATTGACCAGGCTGTTGTTGCTCACAACATAGCCGGTGGACAAGGCGCCGATGACCTCGCCCCCGAAGCGGACGGGCGCCCCGGCCCGGACGGAGAGCCGGACCTTCCGCCCCTCCTCGACTCCGACCGAGCTCTCGCCCTGCAGTGCCTTACTGATGTTCGTCTGGTTCGCGATGTTGTCGTCCGCTGCGGGAATCTCGTTGGGAAGGTGTGCCCGAAAGAGGGTCCTGCCCTTCGCGTCCGTCAGGACGAGGTAGTCCATATCGCCCTCATGAAGCATGGGAACAGTGACCTTTCTCATCTCCTCTACGTTGCCGGACCGCATCGCCTCTACCAGCGTATCCCGCTCGGCGAAGTGCTGGGCGCGCGCCAGGGACTCTTCCTCATAGATCCGAAGAAGGCTGTAGAACCCCTCCAAATTGCACTGGACGTTCTCCTGAAGCTGGTTCCGGACCTGCGCGTTGACGCTCAGGAGGATGCTCGCCGAGAGGACGAGGATCGACAGGAGGAAGACCCCTCCGACGGCCACGATGAACTTTCCCTTGAGACTGCGCAGATGCACCAACATAAGGACCCCTTTCGGCAAGGTTTGGCGTCTTGTCGTAGATCAATGAAGAATGTGGGAGTACAAGTGCGTACTGCCCTCATCTCCCTGTTGGGTTATGATAACACAGGAGGGCACCGGATGGCGGGCGATATCGCGGCATTCCGGAGGAGCGTGTCTTTACGGCCGGCGCGCGATACAATAGAATAAGGTTGCAATTCTGGCAAGCCTTTTTGGACTTGGCGAAAACGACGTGAGGAGGGATCTGCAGTGAGAAGGCTAATGTTGTGCGCAGCGGTGTTCCTGTTGTGTGCCGCCTCTTCCGTGTGGGGGGCGGACACTATCAGGGTGGGCGAGATCGCGACGGTGACGGGCGACTTCGCGGCCTACGGGGTTGCGGAGGTGGAGTCCGTCAAGATCGCCGTGGATGAGATCAATGCAACGGGCGGCGTGCTGGGCCGAAAGCTGGAGGTCATCATGTACGACTGCCGTACCCGCCAGGAGGACATGGTCAACGCGGCGCGGCGGCTCGTGGAGCAGGACAAGGTCGTGGCGGCCATCGGCCCCAGCGGCAGCGGGCTGTGCATCGCGGCAGCCCCCGTCTTCAACAGAGGTAGGGTACCCCATCTCGGCACCCTGCCCACCAACCCACTGGTCACCATGGACGAGGCTGGAAAGGTGCGCCCCTACAACTTCCGCATCTGCTTCCTAGATCCCTATCAGGGACGCATGATGGCCTACTTCGCCGCTAGGGACCTCAAGGCGTCCAGGGCCGCGATCCTCTACGATGTGTCGAGCGACTACTCACAGGGCCAGCGCGAGTTCTTCGTTAAGGGTTTCGAGGAGTTCGGGGGCAGAATCGTTGCGGACGAGGGGTTCCGCGGCGAGGACGTGGACTTCCGCTCCCAACTGACCAACATCAAGGACAGCGGTGCCGATGTCCTGATCTTCCCGTTCATGGGCAAGTCCCTGCCCTTGGCCGTCAAGCAGGCCCGCGAGCTCGGGATCGCGACCGTGATCGTCGGGGGCGACGGGTACGGCGACTTCATGTGGGAGGTCGCGGGCGACGCTCTGGGCGACACCTACTGGGTCAGCCACGTGGACCGCTACGACCCCGCACTGAAGGGCTTCTTCGACAAGTACAAGGAGAGGACGGGCACGGAGTGCCAGGAGTTCATGAACGCCGTCATGGCTTATGACTGCGTCTACTGGCTGAAGGATGCGATTGAGCGCGCCCAGTCGACCGACCCCGTCAAGGTACGCGACGCCCTGGAGCAGACGGCAAACCTCGAGCTGCTGCACTGCACCCTGAACATGGACGAATTCCACAACCCCAAGGACAAGGATGGCGTCATGCTGAGGTGCGATCCAGAACAGAGGAAGGCGCTGTTCTTTAAGAAGGTACGTCCGGAGTAGGGCGAAAAGAGAGTAGGACGAAAAGAGCAGGATGAAAGGGACCTGGCATTCGGGCACAAGGGCTTGAACACGAAGGCTTGAACACGAAGGGATGATGTCTTTTGGCCATTACGCTGTCAACGCTGCTTCAACAGATCATCAACGGGCTTTCCCTGGGGTCGGTCTACGCGCTCATCGCCGTTGGGTATTCGCTGGTGTACTCCATCCTGCTCTTCTCCAACTTCGCGCACGGCGGTTTTCTGGTCGTGGGAGGGTACGCCTGCTATTACCTCCTGACGCAGCAGGGATATGGGATCGTCCCGGCGTCGGCGGGGGCGATCCTGGCCTCGGGCGTGGTGGCCGTCCTGACCGAGCGACTGGCCTACAAACCGATCCGCGAGCGCACCTCCATGACGCTCTACCTGCTGATCGCCTCCATGGGCGTCAGCATCGTCATCGAGAACATCTTCGTCATCGTGGTGGGCGGGCGTTTCCGGGCCCTGCCGCAGGACACGTTTCCGTCCGGGGTGTTCAGCCTGGGCGGCGGGGTCACGGTCAACGCCTCCGACATCCTCTCGCTGGCTGTTGCCGTCGTTTTTCTGGGGGCGCTCCAGCTCTTCCTGTCGCGCACGCGCTGGGGCCTGGCCATTCGTGCGGCGGCATGCGACCTGCGTACGGCCGGCCTGATGGGGGTCAACGTGACGCTCCTTATCGGCATCGTCTTCTTCGTCGCGGGGCTGCTGGCCGCGGTGGGGGGGATCTTCCTCTCCGCCAAGTACTCGCTCTATCCGCAGCTCGGCAACATCACGATCAAGGCGTTCATCGCCGCGGTTATCGGCGGCCTGGGCTCGCTGCCCGGCGCGGTGCTGGGCAGCCTGATCCTGGGCCTTGCAGAGATGCTCACCGCGGGGTTCGTCAGCAGCCAGATGCGGGATATGGTCGTGTTCTCCATGCTGGTGGTCATGCTGCTGGTCCGGCCCGCCGGGTTCTTCGGCAAGAGCGTCGGGGACAAGATCTAGGGGGTGCATCGTGAAGAAAAGCCTGCTTGGAAACGCCGCCGTGATCGTCCTCGGCCTGACCCTGGCCCTGTACCCGCTGGGTGGGTATCAGGAGGGCATCGTCATCCTGCTCTGCATCAACTGCATCGCCGCCATGGGCGTGTCGCTCCTCACCGGCTTCACGGGGATCTTCACGCTGGGACACGCGGCCTACATGGCGCTCGGGGCCTACACGGCCGCGATCCTGACCGTCAGGTACGGCGTCCACTGGCTGCCCGCCATCGTCGCGGGCGGTCTCATAGCTGTGCTCGTCGCCTGGATGATCGGAATGCCGACGCTCCGCCTGACGGGCGACTACTACGCCATCGCCTCCATCGGCCTGGGGGAGGCCATTCGCCTGATCCTCGAGAACTGGCAGTCCTTCACCAGGGGAGCGCGCGGATTTCCGGGCATCGACTACTACACCACTCGGGGCGTCGCCGTTGCCTTCTTCACCATCCTGACCATCCTGACGTTCAACCTCATCAACAGCCGCCTGGGGCGCGAGCTCAAGGCCTCGAGGGACGACCGGCTGGCCGCCTCGCTGATGGGCTTCAACACCGCGGCATCCCGCATGAAGGCACTCCTGATCTCCGCGTTCTACTGCGGCGTGTCGGGCGCCCTGCTGGGGGGCTACATGAACTTCATCCAGCCGTCGATGTTCGACATGATGAAATCGACCGAGCTGACGGCGGTCGTGGTGTTCGGGGGGCTGGGCTCCATGAGCGGGACCCTGCTGGGCTCGGCGATCGTCACCTCGGTCATGGAGTATTTCCGGGACATCTCGCAGTACCGCATGCTCATCTACGGCCTGCTGCTGGTCGTCATCATGGTCGTGCGGCCGGAGGGGCTCCTAGGCGACCGGGAGATCTGGAGCTTCCTGCCCGGCGCCGGGTCCGAGAGGAGGAGATAGCCTTGCCGCGGGATATCGGGACGGACCAGGTGCTCCTGGAACTGGAGCACGTCGACATGCGCTTTGGCGGGGTCCACGCCGTCCGGGACATGAGCTTCCGCATCATGGACAACGCCCTGACCGGCATCATCGGCCCCAACGGAGCCGGCAAGACGACGGTCTTCAACATTGTCTCCGGCGTCTACAATCCGACGGCGGGAAGCATCTGGTTCCGGGACCAGGACATTACCCCCATGGCGGCGTATCAGGTGAACCGGCTCGGCATAGCCCGAACCTTCCAGAACCTGAGGCTCTTCGGGCGCTCCTCGGTGCTGGAGAACGTCATGACCGCCGCACAGAACCGCTTCCGCTATTCCTTTCGGGAGGACCTGAGGGGACAGCTCTTCCCGGGCTACCGCCCCGACCCCGAATATCGCTACGGCTTCTGGGAGTCCCTGCTCCACGCTGGGCGTTGGGCCGAGGTCGAACGGAACATCCGGGCCAAGAGCATGGAACTTCTGGAGCGGGTGGGCCTGGCGGATCGCGCCCATCAGGCCGCGGGGACGCTGCCCTACGGGATGCAGCGGAGACTCGAGATCGCGCGCGCCCTGGCGCTGGACCCGAAGCTGCTGCTGCTGGACGAGCCGGCGGCGGGGATGAACCCCGAGGAGGTCTTCGCCCTGAACGACCTGATTACGGGCATCCATCGGGAGTTTCGCCTGACAACCCTGGTCATCGAGCACCACATGGACCTGATCATGAGGATATGCCCGCACATCATCTGCGTGAATTTCGGGGCCAAGATCGCGGAGGGCTCGCCCGAGGAGATCCGGAACGATCCCGGGGTGCTCGGCGCCTATTTGGGCGAGGGCGAAGGCGACGACAAAGCGAATGAGGAGGCGGCATTGTGATGGCGGACGTATTGCTCGAGGCACGGGACCTCCATGTCAGCTACGGGGCAATCCGGGCGCTGCAGGGATTCTCCCTGACCCTTCGGGAGCGAGAGATCGTCGCCGTCATCGGCGCCAACGGCGCGGGCAAATCTACCTTCATGAACGCGCTCATGGGGCTGGTCCGACTCTCCGGGGGCACGGTGGTCCTGGAGGGACGGGCCCTGTCCTCCAAGAGCTTTCGTATTGTCCGCAGTGGGCTCTCCCTGGTCCCAGAGGGGCGCCGAATTTTCGCCCCTCTGACGGTGGAGGAGAACCTTCGGATCGGCGCGTTCGCCCGGAGGAACCCCAAGGCCGTCCGGGAGGACTTCGACTGGGTGCTCTCCCTGTTTCCGCGCCTGAGGGAACGGCTGTGCCAGTACGCTGGCACCCTGTCGGGCGGGGAACAACAGATGCTGGCAATAGCCCGGGCGCTGATGGCCCGCCCCCGCGTGCTGCTGCTGGACGAGCCCTCCCTGGGGCTCGCGCCGATCGTCATCCGGGACATCTTCAGGGAGTTGCGCCGGATCAACGAGGAGGGCGTCAGCATCCTGCTCGTCGAGCAGAACGCCCGGCAGGCCCTGCTGCTGTCGCACCGGGCCTACGTCCTCCAGACGGGGTGCCTTCTGAAGGAGGGGCCGTCCCGCGACCTGCTGAAGGACCCCGACATCAGGGCCGCCTACCTGGGCCAGGGACGAGAGTAGAATCCGGTAAAGCGGGGCGCTCCTGGCCCCTGTCCGTGTTATGATAGGAAGCGATCTGTTGCTGTCCCCGTTCTTTAAGGGGCCTCAAAAAAACTCGAAACTTTACAAGGAGGAATGAACATGATTTTGACGGACATGACGGTGAGGGCTTTTTCGGAGAAACTGGCGTCCAACGCCCCGGCCCCCGGAGGCGGGAGCGCGGCGGCCCTGTCGGGCGCGCTCGGCGCGGCGCTGATCTCCATGGTCTGCCGACTGACGCAGGGCAAGGAGAAGTACGCGGAGTTCGAGTCGCTGGTTATGGATACAGTGACCAAGTCCGACGAGCTGATGAACGCCCTTCTGGGGGGGATCCAGAAGGACACCAATGCCTTCGACGGCGTCATCGCCGCGTTTGGGCTTCCCAAGGGGACGGACGCGGAGAAGGCCGCACGGACCGAGGCTATCCAGAAGGCCTACAAGGAGGCGATCGTCTCCCCCGAGACGACTGCCGACGACTGCCTTGCCGTGATGCGTCTGGCCAAGAGCCTTCTGCATAAGAGCAACAAGAACGCGGCGAGCGACTTGGCCGTCGGGGCCATGCAGGCCTTCGCCGGGCTCTCCGGCGCGCTCGAGAACGTCGCGATCAACCTGCCCTCGATTAAGGACGCGGACTACGTGGCGAAGAAACGCGAGTGGATGAAGCTCGTCGAGGATGAGGGCACGAAACTCCTGAAGGAGGTTCGGGAGGGCGTCGCCAAGATGATCGCATAGCTTGCCATGCCGCGGGGAAAATCTCAAAAAACTCCCTCGGGGCTCCGCCCCGAACCCCGCCCAGGGCGCAAGCTCCCTGGGAACCCTGTTTCCCATCCCGAGAGGGGGGCGTTGCCCCCTCTCGGGATGGGTTCATAGGGGGGCTCGCCCTGATCGCCGGGGTCGGGATCGACCTGTGCCGTATCTCGCGTATGCTTCGGGCCGTGCGGTCACGCCATTTCGTGGAGCGCGTCTTCCGCCCGGAGGAAATTGTCTATGCCGAGGCCAAGGGAGGCGAGCGGGCCCGCGCCGCAAGCTACGCCTCGGCCTTCGCCACACGGGAGGCCTTCTGCAAGGCGTCCGGCGTACCCCTGACGGAGGTGACCCTTGGGAAGGGCTTTTGCCTGCTCCGGGAGGGGGGCGTCCCAAAAATCGAACTCTCCCCACGGACCGAGGCGTCGTTCCTCCCGGGGCGCTCCAAGAGGCTCTGGGTCTCCCTGACGCACGACGGAGACTATGCCGCGGCCGTCGTAATCATCGAGACGGGGGAACCTCCACCCTGACTCCGGACACAAACGTCATACCCCCTCGCCGCCCCTCTCGTAGAGGACGTCGAGACAGGCGTCGCAGAGCGCCTGGAGGCTCGACACCTCCCGCTCCGCCGGCAGGCCCGCGGCCGCGTAGGCCAGGGGCAATTCCGTGCAGGCCGTCACGATCGGCATGTCCTTCTCGCGCCACAGCTCCTCCGCAACCCCACGCATCAGACCGGCCGCCTCCGCCGTCTCCCCGGCCTTCACCAGACACAGGCACCGCTGCACCCGGCCCTGCTGTTCCTCCGACGGGTGCTGGAACCGATAGCCCTTTCGCTCCGCACAGGCCGGGTAGATCCCGCAGGCCCGCGTCCCCGAGGTGGACAGGAGCCACGTCCCCTGCGGACTGCGGCACCGTGCGGCGTCCACCGTGGCCTCCACGATGTGGACCAGAGGGACGGGCAAATCGGCTTGGAGGCGGTCGATAAAGTGATGGGCCGTGTTGCAGGGGACGGCCAGCAGATCCGCCCCCCACTCGGCCAGGCGCAGCAGGTCCCGGCGCATCGCGGGCAGGGGGTCGGGGCCGGTGCCCAGAATCCCGGCAATGCGGTCCGGGATGTCGGGGTCCGAGAGCATCAAAAGATGCGGGT
>CAJPSE010000048.1 GCA_905373185.1 uncultured Fretibacterium sp. | reverse complement strand
AGGACGACGCAGCGAATGTCCCCGGTCCTCAGACTGCCGCGCTCGATGTGGTCCCGCGTCCGTCCCGGGGTCCCCACGACGATCGCCGCCCCCTCCCGGAGGGCCCTGAGCTGAGGCGACATCTCGAGCCCTCCGACGAGGGACACCACCGAGACGTCGAGGTAGCGCACCAGCCACTCCGCCTCCCGCGCGGTCTGCTGCGCCAGCTCCCGGGTCGGAGCCAGCACCAGAAGATGCGGCGAGCGCTCCGAGACGCGCATATCCTGCAGGAGGGGCAGAAGAAAGGCCAGGGTTTTCCCCGACCCCGTCCGGGCCCTCACGATGAGATCCCGTCCCCTCCAGTCGGACTCCAGGACCCGGCACTGCACGGGGGTGGGGGTCTCGAACCCCTTTTTCTCCAGGGCGCGGGCAAGCTCGCTCCTCAAACCGTAGACGTCGAACCCCTCCTCCCCGGCGGATCCAGCGTCCTCCCTGCCGTAGACCTCCAGCTCCCGGTACTCGTCCCGCTCCAGCCCGTTCCCGTCCCCATTGTCCTTCAACAAATCACTCATAACGTTCAAATATTCCTCCAGAATCATCCCGACTCGTCGGCGGCTGTGCATCCGCCTCTCCAATTCATCATTTCCAATTCCATCATTTCCAGTTTCATTCTTTACAATTCCATACGTCCTCAGGACGCCATCGCGTTGAAAAAGCGCGTTATTTGCCGTCTGAAGATGAGGTGAACGATATCCGTGGGGCCGTTGCGGTTCTTCGCGAGGCTCAGGGAAGCCTCACTGTCCACATCGGGCTTGGACTCCTCGTAGTAGTCCGGCCTGTAGAGGAACATGACGGTGTCCGCGTCCTGCTCGATGGCGCCGGAATCTCGAAGGTCCGACAACATGGGCTTCTTGTCGGGACGCTTCTCCGTCTCACGCGAGAGCTGCGAGAGCGCGAGTACGGGACAGTCCAGCTCGCGGGCAACGCCCTTGAGCATCCGCGATATCTCCGCGACCTCCTGCTGCCGGTTGTCCGTGGAGCGCCCGCCGAAGCTCATGAGCTGGAGGTAATCCACGACGATCAGCCCGAGGTTCTCGTGGCGCGCCTTGAAGCGCCTGCACCGGGCGCGGAAATCCATCGTCGTCAGCATGGAGCTGTCGTCGATGAAGATGGAGCGCCGGGTCAGGATTCCGGCCGCATTCTGCAGTTCGTCCCAATCGCTCTTGCCCATGGTTCCCGTGTTCATGGCCTGGATGTCCACCTGGGCCTGCGAACCCAGCATACGCTGCACCAGCTGCTCGGCCGACATCTCCAGGCTGAAGATCAGCACGGCGGCGTTGCGCCCCCCGCCGCCGAACTGGGCGATGTTCAGCGCAAACGCCGTCTTTCCCATGGAGGGTCGGGCGGCGACGATGTTCAGGCTCCCGGGCTGAAAGCCGCCGGTCAGGCGGTCCAGGTCCGTAAAGCTCGACTCGAACCCGCTGACGTCGGAGCCGCTCTGCTGGTACCGCTGTTCGATCTTCCGGAAGGTCCCGCCCAGGATATCGCGGACGGGACGGAAATCGACGCGGTTGTTGTTCTGGGAGACCTCGAACACGGCACGCTCCGCCTCGTCCATGATCATGGCGCTCTCGAGGTCGCTCGAGTAGCCCAAGCTGACGATCCGGCTCCCCGCGTCGATCAGGCGCCTCCGGATCGATTTTTCCCGGACGATGTCGGAGTGATACCCGACATTGGCCGTCGTGGGGACCTCAGCCACGAGGGAGGCGAAAAAAGGCTGTCCCCCGAGCTTCTCGAAGGCCCCCCTCTTGAGCAGTTCCTCCCCGAAGGTCACGAGGTCGACCGGGCGATTTGCGGCATACATGTCGCTCATCACCCCGAAGGCCGTCCTGTGGTTCAGGTCGTAGAAATCGTCCGCGCTCAGGGTCTCCAGAGCTATTCCCAAAGCCTCCTGTTCCAGGAGACAGGCGCCCAGGACGGCGCGCTCGGCCCCCAGGTTCTGCGGGGGCACACGGTCATAGAGCTGCATGGACAAAGGCTGCATGAACGGAGGAGGAACGGTCAGGCGCCCCGAACCGTCACGGACAGCACCATCTCCGCGGCCACCCCGGAGTACAGCTTCAGGGTGAAGGGGTGAGACCCCGACTGTTTGACGGGCTCGGCCATTTTTATGTCGCGCTTGTCCACAGCGAGGCCATGCTGAGCCTCCAGGGCCTCGGCTATCTGCGCCGCCGTGATGCTGCCGAAGAGCTTCCCGTTCTCCCCTGCTGTCGCCTCGATCCGGACGGTTCTGCCCTGGAGCGTCTGGCGGGCCGCCTCGGCCTCCTGACGAAGCTTGTCCGCCTTTGCCCTCTGATGCTTCTGACGCTCCTCGAGGTCCGCGATCTTCCCGGCCGTGGCCTCGTCGGCAAGGCCGCGGGGCAGCAGAAAGTTCCGGGCATATCCGTCGCTCACGGTCAAAAGCTCGCCTGCACGGCCCACTTTATTCACATCCGCCTTCAAAATAACCTGCATCGGACGCACCTCTCCCTTCACATCAAGCTTCACATCAAATTTCAAGGACCCATTCTCAAATTCCAAGTACCCATCATTCAACCATTCACTGCACGCGCGCTCCCTGTGGTCTCTCGGCTCGTCGTACCTCCCCGACCGGCCCTCATCCCTTCGCCCCGCCCACGCGGCGCCTCAGGTCGAAGATCATATCCCCTGTCCCAAGAAAGACGAGCCAAAGCCAGAACACGGGAAGGACGAAAACCGCCAGGGCGAGGCAGCGCCAGAACATGCCGACGCGCCGACGCAGGAACCACCACCAGATCAGCGACAATCCCTGGACGAAGAAGAAGACGTTCAGCACGATCTTCAGATTCATCGCGAACATCGCGCCCGGCGTCCAGTCCGAGGCGAAAACCCCTGTGAGGAACGCCAAAAACAGGGCGGGCAGCAGAGTTCCGGAAAAGCGCCAGTCCGAGAACGGAGGGAACGGAGGAGGGCTCTGCGCCCGTCCCCTTTGACAGAGTACCCCGAGCCCATAGTTGACGAAGGCCTCGAAGAGCGACGAGACCAGAACCAGGGACGGCAGCATGTAAGGAAAAAGCGCGGCCATCTCCTCCACCGCCTCCCGAAGCGCCCAGGCCCGCTCCCCATCCAGGGAGAGCTCGGAATACAGGCGCGTCAGCAGAAGCCGTATCTGTTCGGGGTCCGGCATCAGGGGGTTGTGCCCGGTCAACGCCAGGAAGACGCCAAGCAAAAGTAGCTTCGAGATGACCGATATCCCCGAACAGAGGAGCAGGGCCTCGGCCCCCTTACGCCGTCCCCTCGAGACGAAGGAGAGGGCGCAGGAAAGCGGCGCCTGAGCCATCAGGTAGTACAGAGCCGAAAGAGGGGTCAAAAGCAAAGCGAGCCCTCCCCCCGCAAGCGCGACCCCCACCGCCTGCCAGCGGCCTCCATCTCTCATCCCCAGGAGGGCCAGGGGCAAAGGGACCGTCAGGAAGCCCACGAAACCCAATACGGGGACGAAAAAGCCGACCGAGAAGAGCAGTAGCGTAAGGGCAACGAACAAGACCATCCGTGCCAGGGATGCTCCCCAAAACCTTCCGGGTTCTGCCATAATCCCTCCAAATCCGAGAAAAAAGGGAGAGGCCCTGAACGGCTTCTCCCTTGGCGTTTGAGACTGTCCTTCCGCGGAGCCTGCGTCAAATAGTTCCCAGACGGCGTCCGGGAAAAGCCCAACGCCCCCGTCCGAAGGGAACCCTCCGAAAAACGATCAGTCCAGAGAATAGGGCAGCAAAGCCATATAACGTGCCCTTTTGATGGCCTCCGTCAAAAGGCGCTGATGCCTGGCGCAGTTTCCGGTAACACGGCGGGGAATGATCTTGCCCCGCTCGCTGATGTACTTGCGCAGCTTCTCAACGTCCTTATAGTCAACCTTCTCCTGCTTCTCCACACAGTAGAAACAAAACTTCGGACGGCGCCGGGGGCCTCCCCTGCGCATCCCCCCACGGGGCCTGTCGGCGCCGGGGGCCGGTTTATTTTCTCCGTTCATCCTGAAACCTCCTCTGAAGCGCCGGTCCCACGGGGCCCTCCCCGCCGGACCGACACACCCAAAACTTCGGCACAAAAGGGCCGCGATACCCCCCCCTAAAAGGGGATATCGGCCTCAGAATCCTTGTCGTCCTTCTCCATCTCGGCAAAGTCCATCGGAAATTCGTCGCCGAACCCCTTCTCGCTTATGCTTTTGCCGAAATCCCCGTCGTCGGAAAAGCTGGGCTCGGGTCTCTGGCCCTGGGGGGCGAAGGCCCCATCCTCGGAGCTCCTCCGGTTCCCGACGAAGGTGACGTCGAGGGCTTCCACCTCCGTGGAGTACTTTTTGCCGGACCCGTCGCGGGCCTCGTAGCTGCGGACCCGCAGCTTGCCCTCCACCAGGACACCGCTCCCCTTCTTCAGGTAGCGTCCGCACCGATCCGCCAGAGGGCCCCAGGCGACCACGGGAATGAAGTCCGTAGCGTCCTGATATTCCCCGTTCCTGTTCTTCCACGTGTAACCGACGGCAACGGTAAAGCGGGCCCAGGCACGCTTCTCGACCGTGTACCGGACCTCGGGGTCCCTAGCCAGATTGCCCATCAGAACGACCTTATTGAATCCTCTGGCCATCGCTCCGCACTCCCTATTCGTCCAAAAGGATGAGCATCTGACGATAGACGTTTGGGCGCAGTCCCAGGACGCGCTTGAGCTCGAACGTCTGCGCGGGCTCCAGGTCGAAAGTGAAGAGCGCATAGAGCCCCTCGGTTTTCTTCTGGATGGGATAGGCAAGTCTTTTCTTACCCCATACATCCGTCTGGGTCATCTCCCCTCCCAGACTGCGCACGACCTCCTCGATCTTCCCGACCTCCTCCTTCGGCTCCTCGAGCTCGGCGTTCAGGATGGTCAGCATCTCGTAATGCCGCACGACTTTCACCTCCTCCCCATGGTCTCATGGCCTCTTTTCTTCTCGTTCTTTCCCTTTTCGAAAGAGGCAGGGCTGTAAAAACTTATTTATTTTACTCCGAAATTTTGGGGAAGGCAAGGGCCCGTTTTTTATAGGCTATTGTGCGAACATGGGGTAAAATAGCCTAGGACCTAGCACCCTTTACCGACCCCTCCTCGTTTTGCCGCGGGCAGGACGTGCAAGAGTCGGTTCCATTGTTTTTTCGATCGAAAGGAGACCGACCATGCACAAAGCCGTACCGGTCAACAAGGACACGTGGTGGGTGGGCGTCAACGACCACGAGACCGACCTTTTTGAATCCCTCTGGGAGCTGCCCCAGGGCGTGGCCTACAACGCCTACGTCGTGATGGGCGAGAAGACCGCCGCCATCGACACAGTCAAGGGCCCCTGGCTAGACGAGTATCTTTACAAACTCGAGGAGGTCCTTGGCGGGCGTCCGTTGGATTATCTGGTCGTCAACCACATGGAGCCCGACCACGCAGGGCTGATCTCCCAGCTGCGGACGCGCCACCCAGGCCTGAAGTTCGTCGGCAACGCCAAGACCATGCCCCTTCTCAAGGGCTATCACGGCATCGACACCGACACCGTGCTGGTGAAGGATGGAGCCACCCTGGACCTCGGAGGGCACGTCCTGCAGTTCGCGACCGTCCCGATGGTCCACTGGCCGGAGAGCATGGTGACCTTCGATACGACGACGGGCGTCCTGTTCTCCAACGACTCCTTCGGTGGCTTCGGCGCCCACGAGGGAGGGCTCTTCGACGACGCCAAGACCCGTACACGATGGGAGGGCGAGATGCTGCGCTACTACGCGACCATCGTCGGGCGCTATTCCAACGTCGTCCAGGTCGCCATGAAGAAGCTCGCCCCCCTGCCCATCACCAACATCTTCCCGGCTCACGGCACCCTGTTCCGCGAGGACGTGGGGCAGGTCATAGGGTTGTACGACCGCTGGAGCCGCTACGAGGCCGACTGCGGGGCGGTCGTCGTCTACGGTTCCATGTACGGCAACACTAAGCACATGGCGGAGGCCGTCTGCAGCGGACTCTCCGACAGCGGCGTCAAGGACGTCCACCTCTACGACGCCGCCCGGAGCGACCCCTCCTACATCCTGCGCGACATCTGGCGCTACAGGGGCTTCGCCCTGCTGAGCTGCACCTACAACACCCTGCTCTTTCCCCCAATGGAGGCACTCTGTTCCAAGCTGCTCAACCGCATGCCCAAGAACCGGGCGCTGGGCATCGCGGGCAGCTACAGCTGGAGCCGCGGCGCCCTGGACGCCCTGAGGGAGTTCGCCAGGGACATCAAGCTGGAGGTTGTCGGCCCCGAGGTCGAGGCCTTCGCCTCCCCCACCGCCGAGGACCTGGATCAGTGCGTGGAGCTGGGGAAGAACCTGGGCCGCCGGGTCGGAGGCCCCTGCCCCCTCCCCAGCTGAGAGGCCGTAAAGCCCCTTTGCGGCCAGCCGCCGTCTGACGTTTCATCCATTGGTTCATCCATTGGTTGACGCTCCATCGACGATGGAGCGTCCTTTTTAGGGAAGCGCTGATTAAAGCAAAATCGCATATTTTCCCAAGAATAAATTATGAAAAACATCTATAGGCAAAAGTCTACAGCGCTTCCCTATAAATTGACATGGGGGCTTCGCCCCCTGGTGAAGAACCTAAGCGACCGACACGGCTCATACCTGGTGAAAAAACTAAGTGATCGACTCAACTCGCGTTGCTCGTTGGTCGCCTACTTATCGCCGGTCGTCTGCTTAAAGCCCCCACGCCGCTATCCTGAGACTGATCGGCCCGCAAGCGAAGCGAGCGGTTGCCGGAAGGCTCCCCTCTGGGGATAGCGGCGGCCCCGGCAAGTTTCTTACTCGAAACAGGCAAGCTGGGGTACCACATAAGCAGACCGCCAACGAGCGGAAGCGAGTTGAGCGGGTCGCTTAGGGGTTCCATCAGGGGGGCTTCATGGATTAAATCAGCGTTTCCTTAGTTTTTTCGGCTATCCAGCGCACAGAAGGGAAAATTGAACCGCGCATGAACCGTCTCGTCTCCATTGCCCTGAAATACGGCGTCTCTCTTTTCTGCCTCTTCTATGCCTTCCGGGGTGTGCCCCTGAGGGAGCTGTGGAGTGTCCTGAGCCGTTTTCCCCTGCCCCCCATGTTCCTCACAACAGCCGTCTCCTTTGCAGCCTATGCCGTCATGGGCGTAAGGCTCACCAGGATGAACGCTCCCCCGCTCTCGTTCCGCTCGGCCTTCTGCGCCACCCTGGTGGGCCTGGCCGTCAACAACGTGGTCCCAGCCAAGGCCGGCGAGGTGGCCAAGGCCGTCTGGCTCGGACGCGACAGCCACCTCTCCGCGGATGCCGCGCTGGGGATCGTGTTCATGGAGCGCTTTTTCGATGTCAACGCCCTGGCGCTGCTGAGCCTGTGGTTCGGATGGCACGTGGGGCAGCGGGGCGCGACGATTCTCTTCCTGGTGTGCCTGCTCGCAGGGTGGCTCGTCCTCCTCTCGATGCGGCACTGTCCGAGGATCGTCTCCTGGGCCGCATACCTCCCCCTGCCCACAAAAATCACAGGTTTTCTCCAGCGTTTCCTGTCGGCCCTCGTCGGTCACCTGAGGTCGGAACGCCTCGTCTGGATGGGCTCGACCACCCTGCTCGTCTGGAGCCTCTACGCCCTGGAGACGACCGTGGCACTCAATGGGGTCGCCGGGCTGGGGTTGAGTTGGAAAGCGGCCCTGAGCGTCTTCGCTCTCAGCAGCCTGGGGATGCTTCTGCCCTCGTCCCCCGGGGCCATCGGGGTCTACGAGGCCATCGCCGTGACCGCACTGAGGACTCACGACGTGCCGCACGAGCAAGCCCTGGCAGCAGCGCTCTTCGCCCACATGGCGCAGTTCATCCCCGTCACGCTGGCCGGAGGGCTGGCCATGCTGGCATTTCCTCCCGAACCGAAGGAGGAAGGGGCGGAAGGCTGACGCCGGGCCGCGCGCACAACCATTCGCACAAACACGCACGTCGCCAAGAGGAGCAGTGGCTTTTCTCGGAAACAACCAGAGGTCTTTTCAGCAGGCTTGAGCCTGATTGCGACTTTCAGTCGCAATATAACCTACCGGCTTTCAGCCGGTGGGCATTGAGTCAGCGCTTCCTTAACACGACCTAAACGCGATTGGGTATAACTCTCCGCACTTCCCGTACGAGAGCACCCGCCGGCAATGAACCGGCGGGCGCTCTCATATGCATTACTGGAAGCGGCACAGGGAGCGGCTTTCTGCAGTGTCGCGGAGACGAGCCTCGAATGCAAGGCTCAGTCCCCGGTCAGGCTCCACCCCACGGACTCGTTCTGCAGCGCCCAGAGCCGCGCGTAGAGCCCGCCACGCTCCAACAGCTCCTCGTGACGGCCCTGCTCCATCACTCGCCCCTCCTCCATCACCACGATGTTGTCCGCGTTCTGGGTCGTGCGCAGCTTGTGGGCGATCACCACCACGGTGCGCCCCTCCACCAGCGCGTTGACGGCCCGCTGCACCTCGACCTCGTTCTCCGGGTCCAGGCTCGCCGTGGCCTCGTCCAGCAGGACGACCGGCGCATCCTTCAGGAGCGCCCTGGCGATGGAGATCCGCTGCTTCTCGCCGCCCGACAGGGTGGAGCCGCCCTCCCCCACCATCGTGTCGTACCCCTGGGGCAGCCGCATGATGAAGTCGTGCGCGCAGGCCCGCTTCGCCGCCTCCTCCACCTCGGCCTCCGTCGCCCCCTCGCGCCCAAAGGCGATGTTGTTCCGCACCGTGTCCCGGAACAGGTACACGTCCTGGAACACGAAGGATATCCGCTTCATCAGCTTCTCCGGGTCCAGACCGCGCTCATCCGCGCCGCCGAAGAGCACCGTCCCGGACTGCGGATCGTAGAACCGGGCCATGACCTTCATCAGGGTCGTCTTTCCGCACCCCGACGGCCCCACCAGCGCGGTCAGCCTCCCCTGCGGGAACGTCAGGCTCAAGTCCCGAAGCACGGGCTCGTCGCCGTAGCCGAAAGTGACGTTCTTCAGCTCGATGTCGTGCCGCTCGGGCACGTCGCCGTCCCCGGTCATCTCGGGCTCCTCCATCAGGTCCAGGATGCGCCTGCCGGCCAGGGTGAAGTAGCGGAACAGGAAGAAGTTGAGCAGTGCCGCCGTCAGGGGGTCGTATACGCGCGTCCCGACGATGAGGAACCCGACGAAGGTCACGGGGTCGAGCGTCCCGCCGATCATCAGGTGCACGCCCAGCACGATCATCAGAGTCAGCCCCAGGCGGATCAGGGAGATCGCCAGCATCGCGAAGGGCCCCAGGGCCGCCTCGATGCGGATGCTCTCCTTCATGAAGCTCCGGAAGGCGTTCTCCAGGCGGGCGAAGCGGTCCCCCGCCAGGTTGTAGGCCTTGATGACGCGGATACCGTTCATGTACTCCTGAATGCGGTTCCCCGCGTCGATCTTGGCCCTCATGTGCTTTTGGCTCAGCCAGTTCTGGAGCCTCGTCGAGAGCACGAGCACCAGCGCCGCCACGGGGAGCGAGACGAACATGGCGACGGCCATGAGCGGGTTCCAGAAGCACAGGCCCACGAAGGCGATGACGGGCAGTACGAGCCCCCCGACCATCTGCGGCACCTGATGGGAGATCGCGGTCTCCAGCAGCAGAAAGTCGCCCATGATCATGTTCACGAGGTCGCCGGGGTCGCGCCGGGCGAAGTAGCCCAGCGGAAGCCTGCGCAGCTTCTCCGCCAGGTCGGCCCGCCCCCGGGCCGAGGCCTCGTAGGCGTCCCAGTAGCAGGCCTGGTAGGCCGGGATCTCCGCCGCGAACATCACGAGCATCCAGACGAGCAGAAACGCGGAGAGTCCCCACAGCCTCGCCATATCCGGCGCGCCGCCGGCCGACCAAGCCGCGAACACGGTACGGACCACCTCGATGGAGACACCGAACGGAACGATGTTCACCAGATAGGAGACGATCGTGTAGAAGACCGACTTGCGCAGTTTTTCGGGATGCCCCACGGTAACGGTCCGAAACATGCCCTTCATGCCGCTCCCTCCTTTGCGTTCCTGCCGAGCCTCCAGCTCTCCGCCCCAACGTAGGCCCGCCACATGCGGGCGTAAAGCCCGTTTGCCGCCAGCAGCTCGTCGTGCCGACCCCGTTCCTCGAGATGCCCCTCGCGCAGCACCAGGATCTGGTCGGCCCTTCGGATCGAGGAGAGCCGATGCGCGATCACCAGCACTGTCTTGCCCTTGATGAGCTCCGTCAGGGCCCTTTGAATCTCGAACTCGTTCTCCGGGTCGGCGAAGGCCGTCGCCTCGTCCAGAACCAGGATGGGCGCGTTCTTCAGAACGGCCCTGGCGATGCAGACGCGCTGCTCC
>CAJPSE010000047.1 GCA_905373185.1 uncultured Fretibacterium sp. | reverse complement strand
ATGAGGAGCGCATCCGCCACAAACTCGAAAAGCAAAACACCCTTAAGCTGACGCCCTCCATTGTTATGCTTACGGAGAGTTCTTCTTTATTTGGAGGCTTTTGTTTTGGAGGAGAGAAATGACGCCCGTCAACGCCCTCGGCCAACCCTATCGACGAAAGCAGGAGTTGATCTTCGGAAACACCGATTTCATCAGGGTTTTCCATATCCTGTAGCCTTATCCTGAATTTTTGGAGGTGTGGCGCTTGGCAACGGCAGAGTTGGCGGCTGGACGTTTTTTCGTAAAGCAGGGAGAAGGCGCTGGGGGCGCCCCGTGTCGTGAGAAAGCGTTTTTGGACGGTACCGCTCTGTTCCTTCACGAGCATCCCGTATCGCGCAAATCGACCACCTTCAGGGCAAGATATTTGAATGCCCTGGGGTACTTCGTCAAAAAATACGCAGACGGCGACGCTCGGGCCCAAGCCGTTTTCAACGTGTACCTCCAGGCGTTTCAAGGAAGCGGTGCACCTTCTTCGTCCAACTCGAACGTTTTGGACGACACCAAAAAACTGATGGGGCTGGGGTTCAGCGGCATTCTTCCGACGACCTACCGCTACAGTTTTTTCCTGGACGTCCTCTTTATCGTCTGTTACGACAACCCCGCGCTTGCCAGGACAATCTTCTCGGAGGTGATGGATTTGTCCCCCAAGATGAGGTCCGAAAAGGCACAAACCTTATTTGAATTCCTCTACCACAGGGGGGATGGCGCTTCCATACCCAGGACACAAATGCCCAGGACGCAGATAAGGCGGCAGTTGGTCTGTTGGGCGCAGAACAGGGCGTTCTCCGCAAAGCCCCTGCGAACTGTGCTGATCACGGCGGGGATGAGCTCCGGGAAGTCCACGCTGATCAACGCCCTGATTGGGAAAAAAATAAGCAGGACGCAAAACGACGCGTGCACGGCCAAGATTCACTATATCTACAACAAGCCCTATGAGGACGGTTTCAGCGGCGAGTGGGAAAGCGTCCTGGATATGAACGCCGACGAGGAGACGCTGATGACCTACGATTCGGAAAGCTCGGCGCCCTACCTTGGCGTCTACACCTACTTCCGCTCCTCGCTGTCTCATGAATACAAATGGTGTTTTGTCGATACGCCGGGGGTAAACTCCGCCCTGGACCAAGACCACGAACAGCTGAGCCGTAACGCCATCGAGAATGGCGATTATGACCTGGTCCTGTACGTACTGAACGCGGAGAATATCGGAACCGACGACGACCGAAAGCACCTCGAGTATGTCCATCGGCACGTTCCGGAGGAGAAGGTGGTCTTCGTCATCAACAAGCTGGATCGTTACAAACAGGGCGAAGACTGCATCGATGAGACGGTTGGCGGGGTTCGGGACGATCTCCTGGATATCGGGTTCCAATCGCCCACGCTTTGTCCCCTGTCGGCTTATGCCGCTTTGTTGGCAAAAAAAAGCCTTTTGGACGATCCCATGAACGAGGACGAGCACGATGACCTCCGCCTGCTGATCCGCAAGCTCAGGAGGCGGGATCAAACGCTCTCTCGCTTTTATCCTCCCTCTCCTCCTTCCTCCGAGGGGGCGCTTTCATTTTGGGCTGACGGAAAAAACGGGGGAAAACGTTCGGGTACGTTATCGAAGGTGTTGGAGGAAGAATGCCTGAGTTTATTGCGCGATTCCGGTTTGAGCGGCCTGGAAGCCGTTCTCGGCAGATAAATAAAAGCTGCGGCTCAAACGGCGATGAAAGGATGGACTGCGGAATATGATCGAGGTTTTCATCAGGTACAACCCCTACAAACTTGAAACGGAGATTATGGTCGAGGGCAAAGCCCCCAAGCAGAACAGCGCGCTGCATGTCGAGGACAGGCGCTTGCAGGAGTGGGTGGAAGACCTCCCCCGCATCCTCACGGAGGAATACAACAGCAGGACGTTCTCGATCGAGTTTCACGGAACGACCCTGGACTTCGAGGATTTGGCCCTCATCGCCTCCAACGCCGAGTCGGAGGGGGTTCGGATCACCTGCCGGCACACTCCCGCCAAAGAGGTGATGGACAAGGAGAAATTGATCCAGGCGGTCTTCGAGGATATCCGCAAGGGGCCCTTTGAGGAACTGAGACAGCCCGACATCCTCAGGGCGTTCGAGGCGGCCAACGACGCGGAGTTCCCCGTGAACGTCCTCGCCACCATGAGCGCGGGCAAGTCCACCCTGATCAACGCGATGCTGAACAAAAAGTTGATGCCGGCGCGCCAGGAGGCGTGCACCGCCATCATCACCGAGATCAAGGACTGTAATCTGGATCGCTTCCGGGCTTTCGTTTTCGGAAAGTCCAACGAGCACCTCAAGACCAGCACCAACCTCACGCTGGAGGATATGGAGGAGTTCAATTCCGATCCGGAGGTCTCCACCATCAGGGTGGAGGGCGATATCCCGTTCCTCTCCTCGGAGGATATGGCCCTTATCTTGGTAGATACCCCCGGTCCCAACAACTCTCGGGATCCGGAGCACCAGGCCACGACCTACAGGATGATTCGAGACTCCTCCAAAACTCTTGTGCTCTACATCCTGAACGCCACCCAGCTGGCCGTCAACGATGACAGCCGCCTTCTTTCTCACGTCGCGGAGAGCATGAGCGTCGGGGGCAAGCAATCGAAGGACCGTTTCCTCTTCGTCGTCAACAAGCTGGACGACTTCAAACAGGGAGAGGACAGCGTTAAAAACTCGATCGACAAGGTGCGGACCTATCTGGAGGGCAAAGGGATCAAAAACCCCAACATCTTCCCCGCCTCCGCGTTGACGGCCCTGGACATCAGGACGACCCTGCACGATGTGGATGTGAAGTCCCTGGACATGAACACGGCGGAGGACGGCATCTTCGAGGTCGTCGCAAAAATACGGAAAATCAACCGCAACCCCGACCTGCACCTCGAAACCTACGCGCCCCTCTCGCCCAGCCTGCGAAAAGAGATCGGCGGGATGCTGTCCCAGGCCAGGGCCGACGGGGATCCCAAGCGGGAGGCCCTGATCCATACGGGCATCATCCCCATCGAGGCGGCAATCAGGATGTACGTGGAGAAGTACGCGAGGACCGCCAAGATCAAGAACCTCGTGGACACCTTCTCCAGGAGGCTGGAGAGCTCCCGCGCCATGGAGAAGACCAAGGAGAGCATCGCCATCCACAGCGAGGAGCGGGATCAGATCCGTGCGCAGATCGACGCCATCGAGGCGAAGCTCAGGAGCGGAGAGGAGGGTAAAAAGTTCCGGGACGAACTTGCCCGCGTCGACCGCAGCGAGGAGATCAAAGAGATTGCCCGATCCGTCACGGACAGGGCTCAGGAGGAGGTATCCCGTCTGCTCTCCGGCTGCGACGAGGAGATCACGGAGGATGCGGCGAAAGCCCAGTGCCAGTACTTTAAGGAATTTGCCCAACGCCTGCAGTCGGAAATCAAGGTCGAGCTGGAGGAAATGATCAACAACTTCGTTCAAAACAACGCCCAGGGCCTTTTGAACGAGTACAGGAGCCGCATCGCCGATTTGGCGAAGGATTTGGATGTGGGCAAAATTGCCGTGGATCCCTTTGAGCTCATTGCGGGGAATATGGGAAGCGGCATCGACGCGGCGGCCCTGGTTCAGGAGATGGTCCGGGAGAAGAAAGTCGGCGAAGAATGGGTTGAAAATACCGATAAGGCCTGGTGGAAACCCTGGACCTGGTTTGATAAAGATGGCTGGTACGAGGACGTTTACAAGAACGTCGTCAACGGTTCCCAGCTGGCCCAGCGGTTCTTCGCTCCCATACAGAAACAGCTCATGGACGGCGAGGATCGCGCCATACGCCATGCCCAAAAACAAATGAAGGAGATCAAGGCCGCTTTTAATGAGAAATTCAAGGAGCTCGACAGCGTCCTGGACCGGAAACTCCAGGAGTTGAAGGACTGCGCAACGGATCAGATCCAAACGGAAAAATTCCTCGAAGAGACCCGGCAAAAGTTGGCCTGGCTGGAGGATATCCAGCTTCGCGTCCAGTCCATCTTGGAGATATAGAGGGATATATAGGGAAATATAGGGATTTTTAACGCGGCAGGATAAGGGGGATATCGTTATGGCTCTCAGCGAAACGTTTCGGAAGGCCCTTGAACAAAAGGATATCAGAATGGTTCGTATCATCATCAAGGACAGCCTCGTGGTCGACCCCACCTTTACGGAGATGGAGGAGATGCTGCGGGAGGCGGCGAGGGCGCAGCTCGATCTCTACGACCCTCACAACGGGGAGGAACTGAACAGAGACAGGGAGCAATGGAACAAGGCCTACATGGACAGTCAGATGAGTGCGCTGCTCCGAAATTTCTCCCGAGAGCGGCTGAACCTGCTGAAGGAGATCTGCGCGGTTCTCTATGCCGGGAGGATCCAGAACATCCGCGAGAAGCGTGAAGAGCAGGCTCGCTGCTCGCAGGAAACACCGTCCCGTTTTGTTGCGGGCGGGGTCTTGCTGGCCCTTGCCCTGGGCGCGGCGGCGCTCCTCTGGGCCGTGTTGCGCAAAAATTGAGGCGATGAAAGGCTTGGTGGAGAAGGAAAGGGGTGTTGGAGATGGAAGAAACCAGTAGTAAGGACATGATTCGAGACACCTTGGCGGCCATTCCCTCCCCCCGCGAGCTGTGGGCAAAGGCAAGCCCCGCCATGCGCGCCGTGGACGACATCATCTTGAAAAATTACCTTGCCGGCCTGGAAAAACTGGAGATCGTTCCGCTCGATCCCCAGATCGTTCGGGACAACCTGACGGAGAACGTCCGCTTTTTCAAGATCGTCGAAATGGTCTACGGGAAGGACGAGTGCGCTACGGACAAGTTTTCCAGCGTCTTCAACGCCCTGTCGAACGTCAAGAGCACGGTTTTTATCCTGATCGAGGGCAGCGGAGAGAGCACGGTTTTTTACATGGGGGTTCGCTCTCGGGAGGAGGAACGCACGATCCATTCCCTGAAGGAAAGCCTGAAAAAGACCCTTTCCGGACACTTCCCAGGGATTCGTATCCACGATGAGTTCTACGACAACGACATGAAGGAGGTGGTATCACGCGTCGAGGCCGGATATATCTCCTCCGTCTCCTGCATCGCCAACGCCAAGGGGGAGGAACACGCGTCCAATAAGAACTTTATCCAGGGACTGGAAAAACTGGCCCTGTCCCTCCAGGGCGAGCGATACACGGCGCTGATCCTCGCAACCAGCGTGCCGCAGGACAAACGCGTGGTCACACGCAGGGAATACGAAAGGATCTACACCCACCTGTCCTCGTTCGCCAACGCACAGGTCAGCTACGCGACCAACAACTCGTTCATCCTCTCCGACACTGAGAGCCGCGCCTTGACCATGGGGACCAGCGAGGCAACAAGCACCTCCACCACGGACGGGACGTCCTCGACAACCTCGGTCAGCAGGGGGACCTCGGTCAGTGCTGGAATCTCCTTTTCGGCGAGTGTTGGACTTCTCCCTGGAGGAGTTCCCGTTTCGACTGGAACAGCTTTGTCACTGCTCGCGTCAAAATTTCAATCGGAGGGCACGAGCCAGGGGACCAGCCACTCCCAGACCTCCGGCGTCAGCCACAGCACGAGCGAAAGTACCACGGAGGGGCAGGCCCGGACGACAGGACAGCAGGCTGGGATGTCTCAGAATATCACCCTGACTCGTCAGGACAAGGCGATCTCCGATATCCTGGATCGGCTGGACATCCAGCTTGAGCGGATGCGCGACTTTGAGAGCCTGGGGATGTGGGAATGCGCGGCTTATTTCACGTCCGACACCCCCTATGTCGCCGAGCTTGCCGCCGCGTCGTACAAGGCCCTCATGAGCGGGGAGAGCTCGGGCATCGAGACCAGCGCCATCAACTCATGGAGCCGGAGGGCGGATAAGCGAAAGGCAGAGCGCCTGCACGAGTACCTCACAAACTTCATCCACCCTGTGTTCGTCTACCCCAGCCCTATCGGGGATCTTCCGGTCACCCCCTGTACTTTCGTCAGCGGAGACGAGCTGGCGCTGCACATGGGGCTTCCGCGCCGTTCCGTCCCCGGACTGCCCGTCATCGAACACGCGGAGTTCGGCCGGGAGGTCGCGGCGTATGGCGAGGCCCAGCCCAAACACGCCCTCAACCTCGGGAACATTTTCAACATGGGCACGGTATCCGAAAATCGGGTGCTTCTGGACAGGGACAGCCTGTCCATGCACATGTTCATCACGGGCTCTACGGGTTCGGGCAAGAGCAACGCGATTTACGAACTTCTCCGGCAGCTCGATGTTCTCGACGTCAAATTCATGGTGATAGAACCCGCAAAAGGCGAATACAAACAGGTTTTTGGAAACCGCAAGGACGTGACGGTACTGGGGACCAACCCTCGATTCGGACCTTTGCTGGAGCTCAATCCGTTCAAATTTCCTCAGGCGATTCACGTCCTGGAGCATATCGACCGCTTGCTCGAGGTCTTCAACGTCTGTTGGCCGATGTACGCGGCCATGCCCGCGGTTCTGAAGGACGCGCTTTCCCTGGCCTACGAGTCCTGCGGCTGGGATCTCACGGAATCCCAAAACTCCGTCTCGGAAGATCTCTTTCCGACCTTTGTCGATCTCCAGGACGCCCTGAGCGACGTCATTGAAAGCTCGGCTTACTCTCAGGAGCTGAAGAGCAATTATCTTGGAGCCCTGGGCACGCGTGTACGCTCCCTTTCCAATGGGTTGAACGGGCAGATTTTCTCGCCCTGTGAGGTGGACAACGCCATCCTGTTCGACAGCAATGTCGTTATTGACCTGAGCCGCGTAGGCTCCCTGGAGACCAAGGCTTTGATCATGGGGCTCCTCGTCATTCGGTTGAGCGAGCACAGGACGGCCTTTACAAACGGGATGAACGTCCCCCTCCGGCACGTTACGGTGCTCGAGGAGGCCCATAATATCCTCAAAAGAGCCTCATCGGAGCAGGGAGCCGAAGGGACGGGCCTTGTGGGAAAATCCGTCGAGATGCTGGCCAATTCCATCGCGGAGATGCGAACCTATGGGGAAGGGTTCGTCATCGCGGATCAATCGCCGAGGGCGGTGGACAGCGCCGCAATACGCAACACCAACACCAAGATCATCCTGCGGCTGCCCGACGAGTCGGACCGCGCCCTGGCCGGAAAGTCCGCCGCGCTGAAAAACGAACAGCTGGACGAGATCGCCAAGCTCCCGCGCGGCGTCGCCGTCGTCTATCAAAATGATTGGCTGGAGCCGGTTTTGTGTAAGATCAAAAAATTCGACGCTCCAACAGCCCCCTATGCTTTCAAGCCCGCCGGAAGCGAGAGAAAGAGTATTTCCCCGGCATGGCTTAATTTTTTGCTCAAGGAACGCCTCTCCTCCCCTGTGGAGCCGGATATCGCGTACCTGGAGGACAACTTGCGGCAAGCGCCCCTCTCCTCCAGACTTAAGATGAAACTGCATCCGCTTCTGACGGAATACGAACGGAGCGGAAGGCTGAAGATATGGGATGAGGGGCGTTTTGCGGAGCTGGCGCAGATCGTGGCGGATCTGACCTGCAAACAGCATGAGCTGAGGAGGCTCTTCCATACGGTACAATCGTTTGACGAATTGAACGACGCTCTTCTGCACGAGATTGACGGGGTGTTCCCCGTGCTCTCCGATGCCATGAGGCTGAGCGTTTGCCAATGTTGTCTGAAAAACTGCGCTTTTGACGAAAGCGGAGAACGAATTTATGCCGTCTGGAGGGAGAAGGTTGCGGAGAGGGGGGAGTCCTTTTGAAAATTGAGGCGCTGCAATCCTCCGTAAACGAGGCTAAAAACGACGCGGCAGAACGCATTCCACTTTTGGAGAACGCGGAGGCCAGGGCGATGGAATCCGAAGCGATGGAATCCGAGGGAAATAAGCTGGACAGGCCCATTGCGCAAGACGTCTCTCTCCATGAAGGGGAGGGCTTGTCGGACAGAGAAAAAAAAGTGCTGCAGGAGTCGCAGGGTTGGTCTGACGCGCTTTGCGACGCCATCGGCTCTTTTGAGGAGGCGGAGATTTACATCAAGGCGGGGCTTAAGGAGGTTATAATCAACGGAAAAAGTTGCCTCGTAAGGCAGGATATCGATCTGGAGAGGCGCGACGAATATGGTCGTACCAACAGAGAGCGCATGATAAACGGTCAGCCCCCCTTGAACCGAAACGGAGAGACGATCGAGCTGCACCACGTGGGGCAGAAAAAGGATGCCCCCCTCGCGGAGCTTACGACACAGGAACACCGGGGGCAGGGTAACGACGCTATTTTGCACGACAAACAGAAGGTTTCGGAGATCGACAGGGGGGAGTTCCAAAGGGAGCGGGAGGCCCATTGGCAAAACCGAGCGTATTTTTTGGATTCTCAGAACGATTCCCAATAAATAAGGAGCCGTAGATCATGCCAACGATAGAAAAAATTATAGAGCTTCTCTCCTGCCTGCGTTCTCTCACTCCGGCGTGCGATAAGAAGATACAGGATGCGGAAAAAAGCCTGGGGCTTCGTTTTGCCGAGGACTACAGGGCTTATGTGCGAGAGTACGGAGCGATCTCCGCGCGGGGTATCGAGCTCACCGGAGTGGTGGACTCTCCTCGGCTGAACGTCGTGGACGTGACCCTGAGGGAAAGAAGGCTGAACGCAGCGCTGCCCTCCGACATGTACGTTATCGAGAACGTGGCCATTGACGGAATTTTAATGCTGCAGAACACCGAGGGCGCCATTTTTGAGATCCGGCCAGGCACTCCGCCCGAAAAACGGTTCGACAGCCTGGGCAGCTATCTCGTCTCCAAGGAATAGACCGCTCGAGGTTCCGAACGCCAGCGCCTCCCACGATCGTGGGAGGCGCTGTGTGTATCGAGCTCCTCACACGCCCCTTCCACCACTTCTGCTAGAATAGAGTCATAAAAAGACCAATCGGGGCGAGGTGACGGGATTATGAGCGAAAAACTGCAGATCCTGCCCATAGGCATCCAGAGCTTCGAGATGCCGCACCGTGACATCCGCGGTCATCGTTATCGACGCTAAAAAGCACACGGCGCTCGTCTGGTAGTAGGGGCACACGGAGGGGGAAAATGTCCCGAGAGATCAGCTCATTCCGCATCCGAAGGCTCAAAAACCTGCTGTTGCTTCTGCGTGAGCGGGGGGAGCAAGGCGTGGAGACCGACACGATCCTGAACCGCTGTGAGTATTCGAGCCGCCGGCTGCTGCAGGACGATATACGAATGCTGCGCGAGGAGTTCGGCGCGGAGATCGCTTTTTTGCGCTCGCCGCCGGGACGCTATCGGCTGGTCTACGAGGGCGATTTTTTGCTGTTGCTCTCCCTCAATGACCGGGACGTTGTCGCGCTCGTTGCCGGGCTTGGCATGGCGGGGCATTTTCTGCCCCACATGCGGGAGGTGTGCGAATCACTGTGGGTAAAGATGCAAAAATTTCTGCCCGGCACCGCCATATCCTTTGGGCAATGGCTGGCGGAGACGGCTACGGTGGCTACGCCAGTCTCGGACATGGACGGCGCCGTGTTCGAGCGGCTGTTGCAGGCGCTGCGTGATCGGCGCATGGTGGAGCTGGACTACGTGTCCCCCTACGGAACGCGCGAGGTTCGTACCCACACCTTGGCCCCATGGGGCGTGTTTTTTCGCTCCCACGCATGGTATCTGCTGGCGGGCAAGGAAGGGCGGGATGCCCCCGGCGTCTTCAGGCTCTCCCGAGTGCACGCGCTGCGGACCCTTCCTCACCTGCCATTCGTCGCACCTCCTGAGGGCTATTCCCAGAAGCGCTTCACGGCCTCGGCTTGGTATGTCGCCCCCGGTGAGCCGGAACATGATATCCGACTACACGTTGTCGAGCCCATGGCCACGATCGTCGCCGAGACGCGCTGGCACCCCACTCAGACCATCGAGCGAGTGGATAGGGATGCGCTGGTGCTCTCCGCGCGCGTCCCCGACCTCGGAGAGGTGGCCCGCTGGATACTGTCCGCCGCGCCCTATGTCTCCGTCCTGGAGCCCATTGAGCTACGTGCCCTCGTTCGCGATCTGGCAGCCCGGATGATGGAAAAAAATACCTGAGCGCTGGTGGGGTTCCTCAAGAGCTGTCCTCCTCTCTAAAATCCCTGAAGTCTCAAATGCCGGCACCTCCCGCGATCGTGGGAGACGCCGGGTGAATTAGGGCCTCCCCCCCTCCTTCTCCCTTTGCTAGACTTTCCCCTCTGCTAGAATAAGGTCATGTAACACTCGATCGAAGCGAGGTGACGGGATCATGAGCGAAGGACTCCAGACCCTGCCCATAGGCATCCAGAGCTTCGAGATGCTGCGGAAGCG
>CAJPSE010000046.1 GCA_905373185.1 uncultured Fretibacterium sp. | reverse complement strand
GGGTACTGTTCCCCACAAAGACGGACCCGATCGAACCGGGCTCCCCCGCATTCGTGCGGAGGCCCGCCTGCTCGTGCTCCAGATGCGGAGCACGCCGCTGCCGCCGCCCTCGCCTTTATCGTTCTTGAAATCGTCGAATCTGGATCTTATCAAAAAATCGAAAAATCGGAAAATCGTTGAACGGAAGGAGCCCTCTGCAATGAAGACCATGATGAAAAAACTGCTGATGGCAGTTCTGCTGCCCCTGTCCCTCTCTGCGGCATCGGCCCTTGCCGAGCCCCTCGACGCGTTCAAGGGGCTCTCGGGGACCCTGGACATCGCGGGCGGCACCGCCCACATCCCCGTCATGAAAAAGGCGGCTCAGAACATCATGTCCGCCTATCCCGACATCCGCATCTCCGTCGCGGGGGGCGGCTCGGGCGTCGGCGTCAAGCAGGTGGGGGAGGGCCTTGCGGCCATCGGGAACACCGGACGTCCCCTGAAGGACGAGGAGATTTCAAAGTATGGACTGGTGACCTTCCCCTTCGCCATCGACGGAGTGGCCGTCGCGGTCCATCCCGACAATCCCGTCAAGAGCCTCTCCGGGGAGCAGATCATGGACATCTACTCGGGCAAGGTTACGGATTGGAAGGAGCTCGGCGGGGAGCCCGGGGCCATCGATCTTTACGGCCGTGAGGACGGCAGCGGGACCCGCGAGACCTTCACCGACAAGCTGCTCGGCAAGGCGCAGCTCTCCCCGTCGGTCAACGTCGTCGGCTCCAACGGCGCGATGAAGACGGCCATCGCTCAGGACAAACGGGCCATCGGCTACGTGGGCATCGGACACCTCGACGCCTCCATCGCCGGGGTCGCCCTGGACGGCGCGCTGCCGACGCAGGAGAACGCCGCGTCCGGGGCCTACAAGGTCGTGCGCGATCTCTACATGAACACCAAGGGAGCCCCGACGGGACTGACTGCGGCCTTCATCGACTACATCTACAGCCCGGACGGCGCGAAGATCATCGAGGAGAGCGGCTACATCCCCGTCCCCAAGCCCAGGAACTGAGGACGGGCCCGAGCCCATGCGCCCTTCGCATCCAGCTCCCCTCTGGCTGCGCGTCCTGGCCTGCTTCGTGGGGAGCGTGCTCTCGACCGTCTTCGCCTTCATCCTGTTCTCGGCTCTGGACGCCCTGAGGGCGGGGCAGGGGCTCTCTCTGTTCGGGCCGGTATGGGACCCCCGTGCCGGCCGTTTCGGCATCGCGGCCATGATTCACGCCTCGTTTCTGCTGGCCCTCTCCTCGCTCGGTGCGGGGTGGCTGCTCTCCCTGGGGTGCTGCTGCATGCTCCGGGGGGCCGCACCGCGCCCCGCCGCCCGATTCCTCATGGGCATCCTGCGCTTCATGACCGCGGTCCCGACCGTCGTCTACGGTTTCACCGCCACGTTCGTGCTGGTCCCGGTCATCCGCGGCGCGCTGGGAGGAACGGGGTTCTGCTGGCTGGCGGCAGCCTCGATGCTTGCCCTGCAGGGCGTCCCGACCATGACGCTCGTCATGGATGGCGCCATGCGCTCCCGAAGTGCCGAGACGGCCCTGACGGCCTCGGCGCTGGGGATGACGCCCCTGCAGCATCTCGCCCGGGTGGCGATCCCGGGGTCCCGGCGCGCCCTCCTGACCGCGGCCATTCTGGGCTTCGGCCGGGCCCTGGGGGACACCCTGCTCCCCACCATGCTGGCCGGGAACGCCGTCCAGTTCGCCCGTTCCCCCCTCGACTCCATGCGCAGCCTGACGGCCCATATCGGGCTGGTGCTCTCCTCGGACATGGGGGGCGGGGAGCACCTCTCCCTGCTGCTTGCCGGGGGACTGCTCCTGATCGGCTCCGTCTGCGTCAGCCTTCTGGCCCGGAACCTGGGCGGGAGGAAGTCCTCGTGAGGGCTCGGGAGGCGGGGCTCTGGGCCCTGAGCTGGGGATCGGCCATCGCCGTCTGCGCCGCATTGGGGGGATTGCTGTCCTTCCTCCTGGCGCGCGGCGTCCCGACACTGGGTCCCGCCCTCCTCTTCGGCGGCACCCCTCCGATGGAGGCCATCTTGGCGCTGAAACCCGTTTGGGACGGTGTCTGGCCGGCCATGCTCGGCACGCTGTCCCTGCTGGCCGTGACCATGGCGCTGGCGCTCGTCCCGGGGGTCGGCTGCGGAATCTACCTGGCCTGCTACGCTCCGCCCCGGAAAAAGCAGGCCCTCGAGACGGCCGTCGACGTCCTTGCGGGGATCCCCTCCATCGTGATGGGGCTCTTTGGGTTTGTCCTGATCCTCTCCCTTCGGCGCACGCTGCTGCCTCGGGGGACGACCTGTCTGCTGCTCGCGTCCGTCTGCCTGGCCATCCTGGTCCTGCCCACCCTGGTCACGGCCACCCAATCGGCTCTGGAGGCCCTTCCGGAGCGCCTTTACGTCGATGCCGCCGCCCTGGGGCTGTCCCGGGGGCAGGCGCTGCGGCACCTTCTGGTCCCCTCGGCCTCGCCCGGGATCCTCGGCGGCGTGATCCTGGCGATGGGGCGCACCGTGGAGGACACCGCCGTCATCATGCTCACCGGCGCCGTCGCGAACGCGGGGTTCCCCTCCGGGCTCACGGCCAAGTTCGAGGCCCTGCCCTTCCGAATCTACTACACGGCCGCACAGTACGCGGACCAGGACGAACTCACCCGGGCCTTCGGAACGGCCCTCGTCCTGCTGGCGCTGTCGGCCCTCCTGTCGCTTGCCGCGTATTGCCTGCAGCGAAGGCTGGAGAGCCGATGGCGCCGGGGCGGGGCATCGTGAGACCGGGCGGGAGCATCGTGAGAAAGGAGGGTATCGTGAGAAAGGAGGCCTTCGCCTTGCCTGTACCATCCGGGGACGGAGCTTCTCTCTGCGCTTCCGTCCGGTCCCTCGACGTCTCCTTTGGGGGGCGTCGGGTCCTTCACGGCATCGACGCGGATTTCCCCGCCCTGAGGATCACCGTTCTGCTGGGGCGCTCGGGGTCCGGAAAGACCACGTTCCTCAGGGCCTTGAACCGGCTGAACGAGTGCTTCGAGGGCTGCGAGAGCTCTGGGGACGTCCGGGTCTCGCTCGGCGGGATTCTGATGCCGACGGCGGGCCCGAACGCGCCCTCCATCTCCCGGCTGCGCCGCGCCGCGGGGATGGTCTTCCAGACGCCCAACCCCTTGCCCATGAGCATCCGCAGGAACATCACGCTTCCCGTGTCCCTGGCCGGAGACCTTTCCCGCGACAGGCTCGAGGAGGTGCTCAGGGAGCGTCTCCAGGAGGTCGGGCTCTGGGAGGAGGTCGCGGACCGGCTGGATTCCCCGGCGTCCACCCTGTCCGGGGGCCAGCAGCAGCGGCTCTGCCTCGCCCGCGCCCTGGCCCTCGACCCGGAGCTGCTTCTGCTGGACGAGCCGACCGCCTCGCTGGACCGGGACGCGGCCCTCAGGATAGAGGAGCTGATCCTGTCCTTTCGGGGACGCCGTTCCGTCATCCTGGTCTCCCATAATCTGAGGCAGGCCCGGAGGCTGGCCGATGCCGCCCTGGTCCTGTCCGGAGGCAGGATCGTGAAGCGGCTGGACGCGCGGGAACTGGGGGCCTCCATCGACGACGGATCCCTCCTGGACGAGGCCTATGGAGACGCGGACCCGGCCGACGCCGCCCCGTCGGCGCGAACGGGGCCGTAAACGCCGTGAGGGCGTTTTCCCGCCGAACCTCTCCCGGGCTCTTGACACCCTGCCGCAGGGGTGCTATTTTATTCGCCAAGTTCCGCCCCCTCTTGTGGGGGAGGACAGGAGAGCGAGGACAGGAGCCATGGGAATCATGAACGGGGAGAGCGCGGCACGGGTTCGGAACGGCGGGATGTGGTGGTGGCAGCCCTGAGCTGCCCTCTGTCCGCGTGCCTCGGAAGTCGAGAGAGTGCTTAAGGGCCGGAGGGGAAATGGAATACCCTCCGGCCTTTTTTTATTGGACAACAGAGCGTTGAAGCCCGGAGGCCGGTATTCGGACCCCGGGCTTTTTTTATGGCGGATTTTATATTTCCAAGGAGGAGATTGCAATGGCGAACGAAGGCGAAAAGAAAGCGATGGTCACGGGATTTTTTGGGGAGTACGGCGGGCAGTTCATCCCCGAGGCATTGAAGAAGCGCCTGGACGATTTGGACGCGGCTTTCCGGGACGCGATGGCGGACAAGGCGTTTCACGAGGAGTACCTGGAGCTTCTGAGGAATTACGTGGGGCGTCCCTCGGCTCTGACGGAGTGCCGCAACATCTCGAAGGACCTGGGCGGGGGGCGGCTCTTCCTGAAACGGGAGGACCTGAACCACAGCGGTGCGCACAAGATCAACAACTGCATCGGGCAAATACTTCTGGCCAGGCGCATGGGGGCGAAGCGCATCATCGCGGAGACGGGCGCGGGGATGCACGGCACGGCCTCGGCCATGGCCGCCGCGCTCTTCGGGATGGAGTGTACGGTGTACATGGGAGCCCTGGATATGGAGCGGCAGAGGCCCAACGTCGAGCGGATGCGGGCCATGGGGACCCGTGTCGTGGCGGTGACGGACGGGCAGCAGACCCTCAGGGAGGCGGTGGACAAGGCCCTGGCAGTCTACGTCGAGGAGCCGGATACCTTCTACCTCCTGGGCTCGGCCGTGGGGCCGCACCCGTATCCCTCCATCGTGCGGGAGTTCCAGAGCGTCATCGGGCGCGAGGCGCGGGAGCAGTTCCTGGAGCGCGAGGGGCGCCTGCCGGACTACGCCGTCGCCTGCGTCGGAGGGGGCAGCAACGCCATCGGGCTCTTCTCGGCCTTCCTCGACGATGCGGAGGTCCGCCTGGTCGGCGTGGAGCCCGCCGGGCGGGGGACGGACAAACTGGGGGACCACGCGGCGACACTGGCCTTTGGGACGCCCAAGGTCTTCCAGGGGTTCAAGAGCTATGTCCTGACGGATGCAGCCGGGGAGGCCGCCCCCGTCTACTCGATATCCGCGGGGCTCGACTATCCCGGCGTTGGGCCGGAACACGCATATCTGAAGGATACGGGACGGGCCCGCTACGAGAGGGTGACCGACGAGGAGGCACTCTCCGCGTTCCGGACGCTCTGCCGTCGGGAGGGCATCCTGCCCGCGCTGGAGAGCAGTCACGCGCTGGCCTGGGCGCTGCGCCTCCTGCCGACGCTCGGCAGGGACGAGACGGTCCTGGTCAACCTCTCGGGGCGCGGGGACAAGGACTTCCATTCGATCCCCGAGGCGTACAAGAACTGATCTCGATTTCAAGCCCTTCGCATGCGCCGCACCCTGGTCGGGCCCGGCCCCCTGTTATAATGGCCGTCGAGATCCTCAATGAAGAAAGGCGGGCTGAGGCGATTGGTCGCTGCGGTTATCTTCGATATGGATGGTCTGATGTTCGACACGGAGTCCCTGAACATGCGGGGCTGGGTCGAGGCGGGCAGGCGGCACGGGTACGAGATGACGGAGGAGGTCGTGTACGGCCACATCGGGGCCAACCTCGCCGTGACGCGCCGCCTGATGACCGAGCACTTCGGGCCCGGATTCGACTTCGACGCCGTGCGGGCGGACCGTGTGGCATGGTCGTTCGCGCACATCGAGCGGAATGGGATGCCCGAGAAGCCGGGGCTCAGGGAACTGCTCTCCTGGCTGAGGTCGAACGGGCTGAAGACCGCCATCGCCACCTCCAGCGAGCGCCGCTTCGTCGATTTCTACATGGCGCACGCCGACCTGGACCACCCGTTCGACGCGGTCGTGACCGGAGACCGCGTGGTGCGGAGCAAGCCCGAGCCGGACATCTTCCTGGAGGCCGCCTCGGAGCTCGGCGCAGTGCCCGCGGATTGCGTGGTCCTGGAGGACTCCTACAACGGAATCAAGGCGGCCCATGCCGCCGGGATGCTCCCCGTCATGGTCCCCGACCTGCTGCCGCCGACCCCCGAGGTGGAGCGTCTTCTCTACAGGCGTGTGGACTCCCTGGACCGCGTGATCCCGGTTCTGGAGGAACTGAACCGTGCCTGAGTCCGGGGAGACGGTCCGGGCCTTCGTGGCCGTGCTGCTCTCCGAGGCGGCAGCCCGGGAGGCGGAGCGGCTGCTGGAACGGCTGAGGCCGCTGGCACGCTGCCGCTGGGTGACCCGGGAGCAGCTCCACATCACGCTGCGCTTCCTGGGGGAGCTGTCCCTGGCGGTGGTCGAGCGGGTCCGCTCGGCCGTGGCGGCCGTAACGGTCCAGCCCTTCGACATCGAGTTGCACCGTGCCGGCACGTTCCCGAACCTAGCCCGTCCGCGCACGCTCTGGCTGGGCGGGGACCGGGGCGCGCCGGAGCTTACGGCCCTTGCGGGGCGGGTGAACGACGCCCTGTTCGAGGTCGGCATCCCGCGCAATGGCCGGCCCTTCAGCCCTCACCTGACCCTGGCGCGGTCGGATGGTTCGCCCCTGCCCCCGGCCCTGATGAGGGAGCTGGAGCGCGTGCCGTCCATCGCGTGGCGCTGTACCGGCATCTCGCTGATGCGCAGCCGTCTGACGCCCAGGGGCGCGGTCTACACACGGCTCTGACCTGATAGTGGGAGCCTGGAGCCGCAGAACGCCTGCATTTCGCTGATAGGACATGGCATGCGCTCCTGTCGGAAAGGTAAAGTGGGACGAGAGGGTCGGCTCCGGTTGGGGCCGACCCTCTCGTCTTCGGGACTCATCGTGTTTGAAGCGTTGAATCGTATTTGAAGCGTTGAACGAGGGCAGCGGAGGTGCTGCCAAACGTTACTTCTTGACGGCCTTTTTGGCCTTGGCGGGAAGCAACGCCCTGTTCTTGGTCTCCTGCGCCTTGTCGTCGTACTGGAACTGGTCGAGCAGCTGCTCCAGGCGTGCGACACCCTCGCTCATGCTCTGGGCCTCCTCCGCTACGTTCTCGCTGGCCGCGGAGGTGTCCGTCGTGGCCCGCTTGATGTTCTCGAGAGTCTGACCCAGCTCCGCGGTTGCAGAGGTCACCTGATTGAGGGACTCTGCCATCTCGCTGCTCGACGCCGCCTGCTCCTCGGCCGCGGCGGCGATGGTCTGCATGTGGCCGCTCAGGGCGTTGACCTCGTCCAATCCCTTCTTCAGGCTCTCCTGGGCCTCTCCGGACTTCTTCACCGTCTCTCCGAGCAGGGCCTCCAGGTCGCGGACGACCGATCCCGCCTTGTCCGAGTCGCTCTGAAGCCCCGCGATGAGCTTCTGGATCTCCTGGGCCGCGTTGCCCGATTCCTCGGCGAGCTTTCGGACCTCCTCGGCGACGACCGCGAAGCCCCGCCCCGCCTCTCCGGCCCGGGCGGCCTCGATGGCCGCGTTCAGGGCCAGCAGGTTCGTCTGGTCGGCGATACCCGTTATCGTGGATACGAAGCCGGCGATGGACTCCACCGACCCGTTGACCTTGCGGATGGACTCGCCGCCCACGCGGGAGCGCTCTCCAGCCTGGCGGATCCTCTCCACCGCCTCGTCCACCTCCATGGAGGCGGACTGCGTCAGGTCCGCGGTGCGGGCGGCTATGCCCGCGCCCTCCTCGGCGGAGTTCGCCGTCGAGGAGGCGGCGTGAGAGACCTCCTCGACGCCCGTGTTCGTGCGCGCCAGCGACTCCGAATTCTCCTCGGAGAGGCGTGCCACCTCGTCTACGGAGGCCTTGACCTCCTCCATGGAGGCCACGGCCTCCTCCGAGATGGCCGCGAGGTTCTGCGCGGACTCGGTAAAGCTGTGGGCCTGCTCGTTCAGCTTGCGCAGCATGTCCACGATGCTGTGCTTCAGCTGGGAATAACTATGGGTCATGTCGCCGATCTCATCCTTGTAGTCGTAGAGCCAGACCTTGGACTGGTCGGTCGAGAAGTCGAGCGTGGCGGCACGCTTCAGAAGCCCTCCAAAGGCGTTGATGGGGCGCAGGATGCGTCCGGTCAGCCAGTAGATGGTCCCCGAGATCAGGAGCAATCCCACGATGGCAGCCAGGATCGTGTTGCGGGTCATCGCGTGGGAGTCCGCCAGCATGTCGTCCACCGGAACCAGGGCATTGATAGAGAGGGTCTGTTTTGCGGGGGGAAGCCGCACCGGGGTATAGGTCTTCAGGACCTGCCCGTTCAGGGCCGCGGAGTGACCGTAGCGGAAATAGTCCCTGCCCTCCTTGATGCTCCGAAGGGCCTCGTCGGCGTTCTCCTGCCCTTGGATGATGTCGCCCAGCTGTCTGCCGACGTACTCGGGGGTCGTGGAGTAGATGATGAAACCGTCGTCGTCGATCAGCATGATGGCCGTGCGGTCGCTGATGATCCGGATGGACTTCAGGCTCTCCTGGATCTGGGTGTAGTCCAGGTCGATGCCCACGACGCCGACAGTCTTCCCGTCCACCTTGATGGGCACGGAGACGGGAGCTATCAAGGCCTTCGTCCCGTTCTCGTAGGAGAGATACTCCGGGTCTCCGACGGTGGGCTCGCCCGTCCTGAGCGGGACCGTGTAGAAGTCCCCACTGCCGGGAACGTAGATCTTCTCGGGCGTCACGTCGTTGGTGCGGACGGCCTTGCCGTCCCGCTCCACAAAGGAGGCGGTGAACTGGCCCGTCTTGCCGTACCACTCGTCGCCCGCAAAATCGCTGTCCCGGCCGTCGAAGGCGTCGGGCTCGAAGGCCAGCCACATGGAGATGATCTCCGGGCGCTGGAGTGCGCCCGACTCCAGCAGGGTCAGGACGGTGTTCCGCGAGCTGCCCAGGCTGCTGTCGAGGCGGGGGATGGCTTCGGCGATCGTCGTCAAGATGTTGATGTTGCTCGTGATCGTGTCCGTAACGGTGAGCGCGGCCACTTTGGACGAGGCCAGGGTAAAGGTCTCGGCGTCATGGGACACCTTGGCCGACGACGAGACGGCCACATAGAGGATGACGGCGGAGAAGATGACGATGACGACGGGCAGGATGTAGAGAAGCATCTTGCTCCTCATCTGCAGGGCGCCGGGGCGCTTGGAACGGCTGTGACAGAACGACATGGACAATTCCCCCTAAGTAAAATGTAGAAAACATGAAACAACGGACAGCCCCGTTTACAATTGCATAGATTACGTAGACTTCTTTATTATACACGTTTTCTTTTGGATTTGCCCGACAGCGGGAGGAGCCCTCTCTTGATTGCAAAGGGCATTCGCGTTATAGTAATCGAAGAATGTCGAGAGAGGGAACGGAGGACGTGTCGATTTGGCTTCTGAAGTCGTAAAACCCTGGTGGAGAGAGACTCTTGAGACCATCGTATGGGCGTTTGTCCTGGCGATGATCATTCGCACCTTTATCGTGCAGGCCTTCTGGATCCCCAGCGGCTCGATGATTCCCACCCTGGAGGTAGGGGATCGGGTCTTGGTGGCGAAGTTCTGGAACTGGTTTTTCGAGCCCTCGCGGGGGACTATTTACGTCTTCCGCTATCCGGAGGACCGGGACCGGGATTTCGTCAAGCGCATCATCGCCGTTCCGGGGGACACCGTGGATATCCGCAGCGGGACGGTCTACGTCAACGGCGAACCCATCGACGAACCCTACGTCCAAAACCGGGACCAGTACACCCTCCGGCCCAACCGGATCTTCCCCGAGGTTCCCTTCACGGTCCCGAAGGACAGCTATTTCGCCATGGGCGACAACCGGCCCAACTCTCAGGACGGCCGTTTCTGGGGCTTCATCCCGGCGTCCGACATCCACGGCCCGGTCTTCTTCCGCTACTGGCCCCTGACCCGCATCGGGTTTCCGCGCTGAAGTGGGACGGACCGTCTGGTATCCCGGGCACATGGCCCGCGGGGGGCGCAAGCTGGCCGAGCTCCTCGAAAAGCTGGATCTTATCGTAGAGGTGCGCGATGCTCGCGCGCCTTTTTCTACTTCCGCCCCTCTCGTCGCCTCCTTCGCTCGCGTCAGGCCCGTGATGCTCGTCCTCGCCAAAAAGGACCTGGCGGACCCGGAGCGGACCCGGGTCTGGCTTCGGGAGCTGGAGCTCGGGGGGCGGGAGGTGTGGGCGCTCGACCTCCGCGGGGAGCGGCCGTCGGGCCTCCGCAAGGCCCTCTCGGCCCGGAAGCCGGCTCACCGGGAGCTCCGGCTGGCCGTCATGGGCATCCCCAACGTCGGCAAGTCGATGCTGCTGAACGCTCTGGCGGGCAAGGCACAGGCCCGCGTCGGGGGGATCCCCGGGCTGACCCGCGAGGTCAGCTGGTACCGCAGCGGGGACCTGTTGATCGTGGACTCGCCCGGGATCCTGGACCCTCATGCGGAGCCGGGCGTCCACAGCGTGCTCTCTTGGCTGGGCTGCGCGAAGGCGGAGGTTCTGGGCGGCTTCGAGACCTCGGCGCTCTCCTTCATCCGCTTCCTCAGGGCGCGCGGGCTCTTCGGGGCGCTCCTGAGGAAATGGGAGATCGAGGAGCGGGACGAGCCCGTGGAGGTGACGCTGGAGCGGCTGGGGCGCCGCTTGGGCTGCCT
>CAJPSE010000045.1 GCA_905373185.1 uncultured Fretibacterium sp. | reverse complement strand
GGGTGACCCTGTGCGGCGAGGAGGTCCACCGGCTGGACGCGGGGCGGCTGGCCCGCCGCGTCGCCTACATCCCCCAGGCGCACGTGCCGCCCTTCCCGTTCCGGGTGCGGGAGGTGGTGATGATGGGGCGGACGCCCTACCTCGGCTATCTGGCCCGGCCCGGGGCCGAGGACCGCAAAATTGTCGACGAGGTCCTGGAGACGCTGGACATCGGGTGGATGGCCGACCGCGTCTACACGAGGCTCTCCGGGGGGCAGCGCCAGATGGTGCTCGTGGCCCGGGCCCTGGCGCAGCGGCCGAGGCTCCTGGTGATGGACGAGCCGACGGCGAGCCTCGACTTCGGGAACCAGTACGCGGTGCTCGACCGGGTGCGCCGCCTCTCGGACGGCGGCATGGGGGTCCTCATGGTCACGCACGATCCCGACCACGCGTTCTTCTGCGCCGACTCCGTCCTGACGATGAAGGACGGACGCGTCCTGGAGCATGGGCCGCCGCGCCGCGTCATCCGCGAGGACTCCATGCGGACCATCTACCGCACCCCCGTAAGGATATCCGACGTCGACGTGGGCGGGGGAACCTCGTCCGTCTGCGTTCCGATCCGCAGCCCCAGGCCCGGGGCGTCCCCGGAGTGAGGGGATGCAATGAAGGCAGTCGACGAAGGTAGGCGTTGAACCTCCCCGCCGAACGGGGTGCGGGGGAGGAAGCCGGTCCGGAGAGATCCGGGCTGGAAAATCTGATTCCGAAGGAGAGATGTATCGTGAGAAAGCGTTCAGGTCTGTCCGCACTGCTTCTGGTGTTGATGCTCGTCATGGCTCCGCTGGCCGCGGCGGGGGTAAGCGTAACCGACTCCGTGGGGCGGACGGTGACCGTCCCGGAGCCGGAGCATCTGCAGAAGGTCTACGTGACCAGCCCCGTCGGCTTCATCTTCATGTACACGCTGGACTTCGAAAGGCTGGCGGGCACGCCGATGAAGTTCAACGAACAGGAGCTGAAGTATCTGAACCCCGCCTGCGCGGACATGCCCCTGCTGGGCGGCATGCAGATGGGCAAACAGCTCAACCGCGAGGCGATCATCGATGCGGGGACGCAGCTGCTGATCTCGGTGGGCCCGGGGAAGCCGAAGGATACCGACGCCTCCCAGGCCGACGAGCTGCAGGAGCAGCTGGGGATCCCGGTGGTCGTCGTGGACGCTTCGATGGAGAACATCGAGGGGGCCTACGAATTTCTGGGCCGCCTCCTGGGGCGTGAGGAGCGCGCCGCCAGGCTGGCCGCCTACTGCAGGGCGGTGCTGGACGACGTGAAGAAGAAGATCTCCGCGGTCCCCGAGGAGAAGCGCGTCAGCGTGTACTATGCCGAGGGGCCCGACGGCCTCAGCACCGAGCCCGCTTCATCCAGCCACGCCACGGTGTTGAGGATTGCCGGGGCCAGAAACGTCGCGGACGTCAAGGCCGTCTCGGGAAGCGGCATGTCGCCGGTGTCCCTGGAGCAGGTCCTGAACTGGAACCCCGAGGTCATCATCGCGTGGGAGGACTATCGCGGCGGCGCACATGGAAGGATCAAGAGCGATCCGGACTGGGCGAGCATCCGGGCCGTGAAGGACGGCCGCGTCTACGCCATGCCGAACACCCCCTTCAGCTGGATCGACCGTCCCCCCTCGGTCAACCGCTTCCTGGGCATCCAGTGGGTCGCCAGCCTGCTCTATCCCGAGGCCTACAACGCCGACTTCCGGGCGGCGACCCGGGAGTTCTACGACCTGTTCTACGCGGTGAAGCTGACGGACGAGCAGCTCGACGACCTCCTGAAGAACGCGGTGAGCGCCCCGAAGCGGTAGGGGGCGGGTGGATTTCCCGACGGGAGGGTTCCTTATAACTGGAGGTTTCTTATGAGTGCTTCGAGATTCTCGGGGCTCGGCAGCCTGCCCACGCGCGGGGAGGTGCTGGAGGCCCTGTTTGCGCTGTGGCATCCCGATCTTCCGGCCGAGACGGTCTCCGTGGAGGACGCCCTTGGCCGCGTGACGGCCGGGGAGTGCCGTTCCCGGCTCAACCTGCCGGTGGTGCGCGCCTCCTCCGGGGACGGGATCGCCGTCGATTCCGAACGGTTCCGGGACGGCGTTCCGGACACCTCGGGCTGGGAGATGGGGAGGGACTTCGTCCGCGCCGACACCGGGGACGACTTCGACGACCGGTTCGACGCCGTCATCATGATCGAGGACGTGGACATCGGGGAGGGCGGACGGCTTCGCATCCGCGACGGGGTGACGGTGCGGAAGGGGGACAACGTCCGCCCCTCGGGGAGCACCGTGAGGGAGGGCGAGCTGCTGGTGCCGAAGCACGTGCCGCTGCGGCCCAGGGACCTGGCCTGCCTCCACCTGGGGGGCGTCTGGGATGTCCCGGTGCTGAGGAAGCCCGCGGTCGCCTTCATCCCGACGGGAAACGAGCTCGTGCCCCCGCGCAGCGCGGTGGTGCGCGGGAAGAACGTCGACACCAACAGCGTGCTTGCCCGGACCAGCCTTCAGCTTCTGGGCGCGGAGCCGCTCCTCTACCCCATCGTCCCCGACGATCGGGCGATGCTCGACCGGACGCTGGACGACGCCCTGGGCAGGACGGACATCGTCATCCTCAACGGCGGCTCCTCCAAGGGGGGCGAGGACCACAGCGCCCGCCTGCTGCACGACAGGGGAAAGGTGCTGTGCCACGGGGTCGCCGCGGCGCCGGGCCGGCCGCTGTGCGCGGCGATGGTGGAGGGCAAGCCCGTCGTCAACCTCCCGGGCCCCTTCATCGCGGCCTATCACGGATTCGAGTGGTGCATCGGCGCCCTGGTGTCGTACTGCCTGCACCAGCCCAGGCCCGAGCGCCGCACCCTGGAGGCGACGCTGGACGACGGCCTGCCGGGGTCGGACAAGATCTCGCTTCTCTGCAGCCTCGACGTGCGGCTTGGTTCGGACGGCGGGTACGTCGCCCACCCCATCGACTTCAGGCAATCGTCGTCGGCGCGGACGGCGTCGGCCAACGCGCAGTACATGACGTCGCTGGGCGGCCCGCCCCCGAGGGCGGGCGACAGGATCGTGGTGGAGCTGCTGAGGGAGCCGGGGAGCATTAGGCGCTGAATCGGCGTTTTTCGGGCAAGTAGGATGGGACAACGACCTGGGGAAAATTCTCCCCGGGCCGTTTTTGTTCCGAGTTCTAAATCATTCGTATGCTGCGTTTAAGCAGATGACCGCCTCTTCGGGGCCGGTAGGTCCCGAATGGTGTGTCAGTCGCTTACGTCGACACGCGGTACCGTTACCGCGTTGTCGACGCAAGTAAAGATGAAGGCTCACCTTGGCCGCTCCGCAAACCTTCGGTCCAACGTACTTCTTTGTACGCCATCGCTGCGGTTCGCAAAAGCCGCTCTGCCTGCAAACGATTTGGGATTGGAATTGCATCGTTTCCCCTAGGCTGCGGGGGCCCGATGGTTATGTTCAAGCTCCGTCTTTTATGATATCGTATAGAAATGTCGTACAAAGAAGAAAACGGCGCGCGAGGCGCCGGACGTCCAAACGGAGAAGGGAGACGGGAACATGGCGGTACAGATGAAGGGTGCGGAGGTCTCCGCGAGCATGAAGGAGGCCCTGCAGGCGGAGCATGCCGCACTGCGGGCCAAGGGCATCGATCCCAAGCTGGCGATTGTCCGCATTGGGGCGCGGGGTGACGACCTGGCCTACGAGCGCGGCGCCCTGAAGCGGTTCGGGGGGCTGGGCTTCACCGTGGAGGTGTACGAGTTTCCCGAGGACATCGAACAGCGCAGGCTCGAATGTGAGTTTAAGGATATCAACGACAATCCGTCGGTGCACGGCATCCTGTTGTTCCGGCCCCTGCCGAAGCATTTGGACGGCGAGGCCCTGCGACAGGCCATCGACCCGCGCAAGGACGTGGACGGCATGAGCCCCTTGAGTGCGGCGAAGGTCTTTGCGGGCGAGGACGATGGCTTCCCGCCCTGCACTCCGGGCGCCGTGATGGAGATGCTGGAGCACTACAAGGTCGAGCTCAAGGGTAAGAACGTGACGATCGTGGGACGCAGCATGGTGGTGGGGCGCCCCCTGGCCATGCTGATGCTGGCGAAGCACGCCACCGTGACGATCTGCCACACGCGCACCGTCGACATGCCCGCGGTCTGCCGCAGGGCGGACGTCCTGGTGGCGGCGGCCGGCAAGGCCGGGATGATCCGAGCGGACTGCGTCACGGACAAGAGCATCGTGGTGGACGTGGGGATCAACGTGGACGCCGAGGGCAAGCTGTGCGGCGACGTCGATTTCGGCGCCGTGGAGCCGGTCGTCTCCATGATCAGCCCCGTCCCGGGCGGTGTGGGGGCCGTGACGACCTCCGTGCTGGCGAAGAACGTGCTGAAGGCCGCACGCCTCCAGCTCCAGTAGCCGAAAGGCCCTCCGGCCACAGAGTCCCCTACTGCGAAAACGTCAGGCGCCCCCATCTGGGGGCGCCTGACGCTAAGGGGGGAAGGATACAGGTGTTGATGGCACCTTACTGCAAGAAGTCTGTTGGGGCAAGGTCTTCCCCAACGGTCAGAGGCAAAGTATAAAACAGCCCTCGTTCCGGCACAAAAGGTTCCTCCGGTACAAAAAGCTCGGGAATGCCGCTCTCTCTATTTTATCTCATAACAGGCGAAACGCCAAACGCTCTATGCATATTTTTCTCTTCTTTTCACCTCCTTTCTTTCACCCACTATTGTTGCGCTTGGAGTATAAGTCCAAATGTAAGTCCAAATGAGAAGCTTGACAAATCAGGGTATTTTAATATCATGATAAGCTAGATACTTCTCAAAAGGCTTTTGTGCAGGAGCGGCAGCCAAGTTCCCGTCTCATCCCGTGTCCTGCGGTATTCCGTCGGACCGTTTCGGTGTTTTTCAAGCATCGCCCCGTTTTTACGAGCTCCACGAACCCTTATGAGTGGGGGGTTCGAACAAAATACAGATAGAAGGAGTTGTGAGCGCATGCAGTCGAAAAACAAGGAAATTCTCGTGATGGGTTTCGCCCTGTTCGCTATGTTCTTTGGGGCGGGCAACGTCATCTTCCCGCCTTACATCGGGATCATGACGGGTAAGGATTGGTTTACGGCTCTATTGGGGTTCACGATCACGGGCATGGGTATGCCCCTCCTGGGGTTGCTCGCCACGTTCAGGGCGGGCGGCGACGTCGACAGGTTCGCTGGCAAGGTCAGCTTGTCCTTCGCTAAGGTGTTCAACTTCGCCATCCTCCTGTGCATCGGGCCGATGTTTGCCATTCCTCGAACCGCGGCGACGACCTTCGAGGTGGGGATCCTTCCCTTCCTGGGCACCCTTCATGCCAGCCCCATCATGGGAATCTCCTGGGAGGCGATCGCCATCTCCGCGATCTTCTTTGCGATTACCCTCTATTTCTCGCTCAACCCCTCCAAGATCGTGGATCAGATAGGTAAGTACTTCACGCCCGTGCTGATTGTCATGTTGGGCTTCGTCATCATCAAGGGAATTTTGGTCCCAGTCGGTCAGCCGGTCGATCCGCGCGTCCCGAACGCCTTTGCCATGAGCTTCACCGAGGGCTACCAGACTATGGACGCGCTCGCCTCCATGGCCTTCGCGGCGATCATCATGGCCAACATCATGAGCCGCGGGCACGGGAACACCGGCGAGGGGATGGCCATGGCCGTCAAGGTCTCCATCGTGGCCATGCTGGGCTTCCTCTTCGTCTATGGAGGGCTCATCTATCTGGGGGCCACCGGCTCGGGGATATTCCAGGGCAACGAGGGCCATACCAAGATCACCGTCGAGCTCATCAGTAGGATCGGAGGCAGCTTCGGCCGCTACGCCCTGTCCATCTCCATCATCTTCGCCTGCCTCACCACCTCCATCGGGCTGACCACGGCGGTCTCGGAGTATTTCGAGAAGCTCATGAACAAAAAGGTGACGTACCGGGCCCTGGTCTGGCTCATCGTCCTGGTCAGCGCAGTGCTCTCCGTCTACGGGGTCAAGTACATCATCTCCCTCTCGGTGCCGGTACTCTACGCCCTTTATCCTGTGGCCATCGTCTTGATCCTGCTGAACCTCTTCGACTTCGGTTTCAGCACCGGACTTTACCGTGGGGCCGTTGCCGGGGCGTTCCTGATGGGCATCCTCTACGGACTGCAGCACGTGAGCGCCGTTGCCGACCGCGTCAAAGATATGCTGGTCTCCATTCCCCTTGGGCCGGATGGATTTGCCTGGATCTTCACCGCCCTTATCGGCGGGGTCGTCGGGGGCATCGTTGGCCGGTGGATGCCGAAGGCCTGACGCGGACGTTTTCGAGAACCTTAAAAAATGTTCTCTCAAGGGAAGCCCGGAGTCTCGGGCTTCCCTCAAATTTTTTCCAGGTCGTGCATGGCGGCGACCTCGATCCTGCGCTCCGCGGCCAGAGCCTCCGCCCTCGCCCGCTCCTCACAGGGAAACTCACAGGCCAGCCCGCAGCTGGAGGACAGCTTGCGAGGAACGGGGGCGATGCGCGCCCCAATTCCGGCCTCCCTGCAGGACCGCTCGAACAAGAGCGCCATACTGGTTGTCTTGAACGTGGCAAGACAGCTCAATAAAACACACTTCCCTTCCAGAAAAACTTCTCGAAAAACGTCTTTCCCCTTGGCTTTCCGCACCTCGGGTTTTCCCAACATCAAAGTACGGGGCTCGCGATTCTTCTGGATTCGATCTTTCCGGACTCCAAGCAAGATTATACCCCCCGATGACTTTCCCGGAACGGCCCTGTCTTTCGTCCCAAACGACAAAAAGGCCGGGGAACGTATATAATGAAGGGTAAAGGAGAGCCCTGCCGGGGCCGTGAAGCACGGGACAAAACACGCCTTCTCGAGGGTGCGTTTTCGGCCGGGGTACCGAAGGGGGGACCGAGCCCTCGCCTTACCGGTGTGGCTGCGTTCCCCTCGATAAAAGGGAGGCGGATCCGTGCTTTTTCTCATGATCGGGATTGTCGTTGTCGTGGCCGTCGGGGCCCTGCTCAAGCAGCAGGCTAGGCATGCCGCCCCCGGAGAGGCCCCGGCACAGCCCATCCCCAGCAATCCCGGCGAAGAAACGCCGCAGCCCGCCTCGCCTCCATCGGGTGAGCCCGACCTCCTCGTCCTCGCCGGCCCCTCCGAGGAGAGGCCAGCCTTCACGAGCGAAAAAAGCGATCGAGACGAAGCGGAAGAAAAACCCGCCTCTCCGACCGCTTCAGAGGAGCGGACCGAAGGGCAGGCGGGCCTCCCGGCCATTCAGGAGGAGGTAGACCCCCTCACCCCGGTCCTGGCAGCGGCGCCAATAAGCTCTCCAAGTGCCGTGGCGAGCGCCACCTATTCCTCCGCGGCCCCGGCGGCCCTGGGCGGAGATTCGCCCTATTCCTACGGGACCCCGCAGGAACGAAAGAAGCCGGGAACCGCTCCTCTGCTTTTGCGCTGGTGCGGGAAGACGGGCTCGCTCCAGATCGGGGACCTCGTCATCCTCGGGCCCGTCACCTACTGGTCCGACGGCTCCAGTTCCACGCCGGAGCCCTGCTGTATCGACGTAACCCTGCCCGTCGAGTATCCGGACGAGGGAACGACGCTTCCGGCTGACGGCGCCGTCTCCTACGAGGCCATGACGCCGCTCCAGCGCGGTATTTACCTGACATGGCTGGCGGAGGGGCGCATTCAGCCCCCTCAGCACGTCTGTTACCCGGCCCTGTGGCTCTTCGGCCTCGAGCGCCGCGTCCTGGTCGACCGTCTGGACCTGGGAATCTGCATCGGCGAGGCCTTTCGCCTAATGCCGCTCCTCCGCTGGGAGAGTCTCAAGGACAGCCTGATTCGCTTCGTTACCTGGATGGCCGTCAAGCTCTGGCTGCCCGAGGAGGATCTTCTCGCCTTCTGCAAAACCCTCGCCGTCGTCCCCGACGAGCTGCTCGGTATGCTGCTGGGGCCCTACGCCAACTCCGGGCTGTCCCTGCCCGCCATCGTGGCCTTCACCCTGATGCGCTCCTCCCGAACCCTGCGTACCGCATGCGACGACGACCCGAAAAAAGACGGTTCCGCTTCGCCCCCTATGCTCCATTCGGAGGCCCTGTTCGAACAGTTCTCACCCCGGTATCGGAACGCCTGCAAGGGGGGGCTCGTGCTCACCCGTCCGAAGACCTCCGTTTTCCTGGCCTACGTCCCGACAAATCCCTCGCTGGCCTCCGAGAAGAATGCCTCCGGCGGGGTCCTGGAGCTCCCCAACTTCTTCGAGAACCTCGATCCCTTCGCCCCCCTGATCTCGGTCTGGAAGGATCTGATGCGGGAGATCTCCCAGACCGCCGCCGAGCGGGAGGCGAAGGAGCTGACAGACCGGCCCGACCTGGAGGGCTTCGTCCTTCGTCTTCGAGGAGAGGCCGACCCCGGGGCGGAGCCGACCGGCCCAACCCGGACGACGCTCGCCGCCCTGGCGGACCTGATGGGGATATCCTGCAGCGAACCGGACTCCAAACCCAGGGGATCGGACAGGAAAAAGATCGTGGAGACCGCTCGGGTGGAGGGCTATGGGATCCTTCCGAACCTCGGCATCGCGGGAAAGGATTACCATTGGGAGGACCCCGTTCTCCTCGTGCCCGTGGAAATGGGCGTGCGGCTTTCCGCGGACTACTGCGCGTCCGAGCTTCTGCTGGAGTTCGCCTGTTCCCTGACGGGACCCGAGGACTTCGCCCAGTTCGAGGCCCTGAGGTTCCGCCTGGACGAGTACTTCGACCTTTCCCCGGATGACCACGCCCGGCTCGCCGCCCTCGCGGAGCTCCTGATCCCTCCCCCCTCGACACCCAAATCCTGGGGTGAGGTCCTGTGTTTCTGGCTCCAGGAGGACCAGCGCGCGGTCCTGAGAAACTTCATGACGAACTTCCTGGGGTTCCTTCCCTCGGAACGGCATCCGGGGCTCCTGGACCGACTTTGCACGGCCCTCGAGGTTGCGCCGGACACGCACCCGCTCCCGGACGAGAGGCCCGCCACGGAGCGGGGGAGGGAGATCGTGGACATCCTCGCCCCGCTGTTCAAAAACCCGTGATGCAGTCTACCTTCCGACGAGGATGCACAAAGGGTTCCGGGACGGCCGGAGGGGCTTAAAATATCCGTGGGGTTGGCGTCCGACTGAAGATTTTCAGACTTTATTTTTTGTATTTCTCAAGCCGTTGTGAGGAGGAGTCGTAGCATGTTCGATTACGTGGTTGTCGCCGACGATTACACCGGGGCCGTGGAGACCGCGGCAAAGTTCATGAACGGGGGTTACCGTGCCGCCGTGACTTTGGACTCGGGTTCTCTGGGGTCCCTCAGGAAATACTCCGTCGTCGCCGTCGATACCGAGACCTTTTTTCATTCCCCGGAACGCGCCGGCAGCAAGATAGAGAACGTCGCACGCGAGCTGATGCCCTGGAAGGACAGTACCATCTTCTTCAAGCGCATCGAGCCGGGCCTTCGGGGCAACGTCGGGCCCGAGGTGCAGGTGCTGGCCCGAGAGATGGGGTTCGACACCATCGTCGTCGTGTCCGCCTTCTCCCGCAGCCGCCGGGCCATCGAGGAGGGGACCGTCTACCTGGACAAGCACGAGCGGATGTCGTCCCTTACCGTGACGACCTCGCAATCCGCCAGCTCGGCCGCGACCGTCGCCCTGCTTGCCCAGGCGGGACTGGATCCCCACGAGATCCCGGCCGACCAGATCCGATCGGGCAGGACGGCGGAGATCGTCGCCAATAAGGGATGCTACTGTTTCGACGCCGAGAGCGACGAGGACCTCCGTATGATCGTGCGGGGCGTCCTGAAGGCCCGACCCGCCAAAGAGGTGCTCTGGGTGGGGTCCGTCGGGCTCGCCGAGGCCCTGGCCACGGCCCCGAAGCCCTTCGTCTTCGTCGTCGGGACGGCCCATCCGCGGAGCGTGCGCCAGGCACGCCAGCTTCTGGAGAATGGATTCGTCCAGACCGTTGGCGTCTCGGCCGAAGGGCTTGGGACCGACCGGGCCGCGGAGGCCCGCGTCAGGGCGGCGGACGAGGCGGAACCGCTGCTACGCTGCGGACAGTCCATTCTGCTCATCGCGACGACGGAGGAAAAACGTTTTGTGCGCGGCGAATACCCGAACGGGGACATCGAAGGGTTCATGGACCTGATGGCGGACACGGTCCGCGAGATCATGGGACGCACGAAGATAGGAGGACTGTGCGTCACCGGCGGGGACTGCGCCGTGCGCATCGCTCGGAGGGTCAAGGCGGAAAACGTGGCCCTGGAACGGGAGATTCAGGAGGGGATCACGCTCCTGAGCCTGTCCGGAGGCCCCTTCGACGGGCTCCCCATAATCTCCAAGAGCGGCTCGCTCGGGGGGGAACGCGCCCTCGTCCACTGCATGGAGTACTTCCTTCACCACAACGAGAACCCCGACACCCTCCCCTGGATGTAGGGATAGAAACAGG
>CAJPSE010000044.1 GCA_905373185.1 uncultured Fretibacterium sp. | reverse complement strand
GGTGATCCTCCGCGTGACGGACTTCGTCAAGGGCGGCCCCGGCGTCCCACGTCTCGAACCCCTCGAGGCGTTCCCGGAGCTCCGCGGCGAGGGGGGGCGAGAGCCCCGGCGCGATGGAGAAGATCGGGAGCCGTCCGTCGTCCCTCAGGATCCGGGCCGCGCCCATCAGCCGTTCCAGGTGGTAGCGGATGTCGTACCGACGGCTCCCCGGCATGAGCGCGATGACGCGCGCGTCCCCGGTGCGGCGCCGAAGCGCCTCGGGCGCGCGGCAGCCCTTCAGCCCCTCGACCAGCGGGTGGACCGCCCAGCGAGAGTTCACGCCCCGCTCGGCCAGGTAGCGGTGCTCGAAGGAGAAGAGCGGCAGGCACAGGTCGAAGTCCCGGCGCAGGGCCCGGACGCGCCCGCTGCGCCAGGCCCAGACGGTCGGGGTCGCCAGACAGACGGTTTTTCCCCTCTTCCCGTCCGGGCCTCCGTAGCCCGCACGCCGCAGTCTCGATACCAGGCCCAGGTGAAAGTCCGGGCTGTCGACCACCACGACGGCCTCCGGGCTCCGCTCCAGGATGGCCCGGACCATCGTGCGCCGCAGCCGGAGGAGGCGCGGGATCGCGGGCAGCACCTCCGTGATGCCCATCAGTTTGAGCTCCTCGTAGCTCCAGCGGGGAAGGTCCGGCGCGAACTCCCCGCAGGCCTCCTCGGTCCGCGGGCCCATCATGCCCCATATCCGGCCCCTCAGGGCCGGCCTTCGCCTCAGCAGCGCCCGGACGAGCTCGGCTGCGTAGAGGTCCCCGCTGACCTCTCCGCAGCTCACGAAGAGGGACACGACCGTATCCCCCAGACGGCGATCCCGCAGGCGTCGGCGCTCTCGAGCGTCCGCTCCGGCTCCAGGATCAGGGTCCGCCCCGCCTCGACGGCCAGGCAGGTCAGCCCCGCGCGCCTCATGGACTCGATGGTCCCGGGCCCGATGGTCGGCAGGTCGTAGCGCAGGTCCTGATCGGACCGCATCATCTTGACGACGACGCCCCGGCCCGACAGCGCGCCGCAGCGCCCGATCATCGCGTCCGTCCCCTCCATCGCCTCGACGGCCACGACGGCGCGGTCCGCCACCACGAGCGCCTGGCCGAAGGAACAGGGCAGCGTGACGCTCAGGACCTCCGCCCCATATCGGACGTCCTGCAGCTCGGCCTCGGTCGGGGCGCGGGAGCCCAGCCGCCCCTCCGGCGCCAGGAACTCCGGCAGGATCTGCCAGTAGGGGAGGACTGCGATGCCCTCCCGCTCGAACGCCTCCACGATCGACCCCAGAAGCGCGTGGTCGTCCCGCGGCGTGGCGGAGAGCACCGAGCGGGTGAGGGGATCGAAGAGGGCGGGCAGGAGGTAAATAGTCCTCTTGGCGATGTGCCCGGCCATGATGAGGCGCTCCGCGCCGCGGCGCCGTGCCTCGCGGACGACGCGACCCAGGCTCGGGAATCGGAGATGGACTACGGCCTCGGACCATGGGGCGAATGCCTCGCCGTCGCCCCTCAGGGTGACGACGACGGGAGGGGTCCCCCGCTCGTGGAGGCGCCTCGCGATCTCCACGGGCAGCGCGCCCTCCCCGGCTATCAGGACGATCCGGCCCTCCGGCGCGTTCATCGGTCCACCCGGCGCGCGAAGAAGACCGCCACGATCATGAACACCAGGTTGGGGGCCCACGCGGCCAGTGAGGGCCAGATCGCCCCGGCCTCTCCGAGGGCGCGGCACATCGACATCACGACGTAGTAGGCGAAGACGATGACAACGCTGATGCCGAATCCCACCCCCGAGCCGGACCGGCCCTGGCGCGACGCGCCGAACCCCGCGCCCAGGACCGCCATGATGACGCAGGCCCAGGGAAGGGCCAGCTTCAGGTGGAACATCACCCAGAGCCTCGAGAGGTCCGACCCGATCATGCTGGCCTGGCGGATGTAGGCCCACAGCTCGTGGGCACTCATGTCCACCGGACGCCTCGTGCTGCGCTGAATCTGCTCGGGCGACAGGTTCAGCGCGAGCCGCTGCCGCTCGAAGCGGAAGAGCAGGTTGATGTCGCCCCGGCTGTTGACGTCGTAGACGCGGCCGTCCTCGATCCACCACTGCCCGTCCTTCCAGACCCCCTGCTGCGCCACGGAGGTGCGCACCAGACGCCCCTCCTCGAACTCGTGCACCATGACGTCCTTCAGGATCCCCTTCCTCGTGTCCATCTGGTTGACGTAGAGGACCCGACGGAGCTCCCCGCCGCTCTCGTCGCGCAGGAAGACCTTCTCCTGAAGCGCGGAGGCCTGGTTCTTCATCACCTCGTACTTGAGCAGCCGGTCCGCGGCGAGGGAGGTGAAGGGCACCACGGTCTCGTTGAAGGCCAGGGTCCCCACCGAGACGAGGAGCGACGCGGCGACGATGGGCCGGAGCACGCGCGAGAACGGGATGCCCAGGGACTTCAGGGCTATGAGCTCGCTGCCCGCAGCCAGGCCGGTCATCCCCAGGAGCGCGCTCAGCAGCGAGGACATGGGGAAGGTCATGGCGACGACCTCCGGCAGGCGGTAGAGGAAGAGGCGCGTCACGACCCCCAGGGAGACGCCCTGCTCGATGATCAGGCTCGCCGCCTGGAAGAGCAGGTCGCCCGCCACGAAGATCAGGGTGAAGATCAGCACCCCGAACACGAAGGGACCGGCGACCGCCCTCAGGACGAGGCGGTCCAGGATGTGCAGGCCCAGCGGGGAGAGGCCCCCAAGAGTCCTCACGGGAACCTCCGAATCAGGAGCCGAGCGTATACTTGGCCCGCATGTTCTCGTCGACCCGCTTCACGAGGTCCTCCGCGTTCGGGACGCCGGGGCCGCCCTTGACGAAGTCCGTCACGCGGAGGATCACCGCGGTGGAGAGCGAGGGGTGGGACGGGCGGAGCGAGTGCATGAGCGTCTCGAGCTTGGCGATGACCACCTCGGCGGCGTCGTTGTCGGTGTCTATCAGGATCAGGAAGATGTCGCGGGGCCCCGAGGAAAAGGCGATGTCCGAGGTGCGCAGGCTGGTGTGTACGGCACGGCAGTAGGCGCGGAAGGCGTCCTCCACCCAGGGGTCCGAGTCCGACGAGGGGGGAAAGGAGAGCCGCATCAGGATCGACGTCAGGAAATGGCCGTAGCGCCGGATGCGGTACAGTTCCTCCTCCAGGCGCCGCATCGCGTAGCTGCGGGTATGAAGGCCCGTAACGGGGTCGACAAAGGAAACGGCCTGGGGGGCCTGCGCGGCGTCGGACAAGGTCTTCGGCTCGAGCCGGAAGCAGATGCGGCCGTTCTTCATCGGCTGCTGATGGACGTTCCATGCCTTTGCGCCGAGCATCGCCGTCCCCGCCCCCGGGGGGAGGAGCATCGCGATGTTCAGGGACAGCGCGGCCTCCCGGGATATCCCCGCTATCTCGAGCAAAGCGTCGCTGACGGAGAGGATGTTCCCCGTCTCGTCGGTGACCGCGAAGGGGACCGGCAGGTCGGAGTCCTGCACGCCCTCCTCCGGTTTCTCGATGGGGGCAGCCTTATGGGGGCGGTAGTAGTAGAGCGTCGTCAGGACGACCGCACCGCAGACGGCCATGGTCACGCCCACCCACTGAAGCCGGGCCCCGAAACTGACGGACAGGGGGCAGAGCAAGAGTCCCTGTGCGATGAGCTGGACCGGGATGTAGCCGCTTTTGGCCCCTTGAAGGATGAACAGGGCGTAGAGCGCGGTCAGAGTGATGAACAGCAGCCCGATCAAGCCCCAGAGCGAGGCGTCCACCGAGCCCGACTCCAGGGGAGAGCCCAGGGATCGGACGACAAGGATCGTCGGAATAGCTACTATGGGAGGCAGGAAGAGCCACTTTATGAGGCTGACGGGGCGTCCCATGGCGCTAACGGTATTCCAGGGTCTCTCCGGAGGGGTAGCTCAGGGTGTACTCCACGACGATCTTCCGGGTCTCGCCGGGCTTGACGGACAGTTTCCAGGACAGACGGTTCTCCGCGTCGCGCTCCGTGGGCTCGGGATCGATTTTCAGGACCTCCAGCTTGATCTTCTCGTCCACCGGAATAGGAAGCCGGTCCCGGACGGTGACCTCCCGCTCCGAGTCCATGCCGCTGGCCACCTCCAGCGTATAACCGCTCTTGAAGACGCCCGATCCCCCCAGCCAGGAGCTGCCCGTGCTCTCCACCAGCGGGGTCTTTTTCGCGCTGAGCCGCGAAGCCGAGCCGAAGGGAAGCCGGGTCTGCCCCAGCCCATACTCCGGCACGTCGGTGTAGCCGGACGGACGGCCGTCCACCCGCAGCTCCGCACGCCCCGGCATCAGGGGCGTGGAGATGGCGTCCATGCTGGCGACGATCCAGCCTTTGGAGCGCTGTTCGGGGATCAGGACCAGGGTGGGCGTGCTCTCGAGCGACAGGGCGCCGAGCGCCACGTCCGACGGCGAGCCGTCCCCCTCGAGCGTCCCCCGGCCCCGAACGGTCACGTTCGAGAGGGTCGACTCGATCACGGGAAGCCCCGCACCGAACTCCACGGCCTCATCGCCCTGATCGTCCATCGTGTTTGACGCTCCATCGAGCATCTCTTTGTGGGAGGCGACAGCCATGGGGGCGGGCGCAGAGATGCCATAACCCAAAGCGGGCATTTCCCTGACCGGTATCGGATGCTTCGGCCGCAATGCGACCCGAAGGGGGTTCAGCACGGGCGGCGATACCGAGTCCTCGGGCTGCCTGGAGTGGAAGGTCAGGTCTCCCGAGTAGTCGAGCCCCGTCCCCTGCGCGGCGGACGCGAACATGTGGACATCGATGGCCCCCGTCGCGCTGTTCAGGTCCATGACGTACCGCAGCCCCCAGCGGGCGGCGTCCGTACGGGCCTCGAAGAGCAGCGGTTCGCGTGTGTTCGCGCGCCCGCTGACCTGGACGATCTGATCGGACCGCCGAGGGCTCCGGGACTCGAGCTCCGCCTCCAGGCGCTCCAGCTCCTCCGTCTCCAGGCGCAGCGTCTCCGTCAGGTCCGCCAGCTCGTTCTCGACCTTCAGGCGGAGGGTCTGGGCGTCCTCCATGTAGCGGATCAGGTCCCTGCCCTCGGTCCCCTTGATCTGAGCGGTGCTCACGTTCAGCATCGCGCGGGTCTGCTCCAGGGAGGCCGCCTTCGCCTTCATAAGGGAGATGGCCTTGGCCTGGGCGTCCGTCCGCTCCTTCAAAGGCGCGAGGGAGGGGGGGATCCAGCCCTTGCGACCCTGCTCGACCACCTGGAGGTCCGAGACCCCCGTGAGGTTCAGGAGGTGGATGCTCTTGGCCTCGAAGGCGCCGGGAAGCTCGAACTGAAAGGGGCCCTCCACGGGGGCGAGCTCGAAGACGAACCTCGCGCCCCTGGGATAGACGTCCACGGAACGAACCGCCGGGGTGTCCGCCGCACAGGAGCGGGCGAGGAAGACGAGGGCTCCTGCGAGGAGCGCCACCGGCAACGTCGGGAAACTGCCTTTGAATATCATGATGAACGGGACCTCCTTGTATTGTTCGTCGGGATGTTCGGGCTCAAAACCGGCCTACCGGGCCACAGGAAATTCGTCGGGACGGTGTCCCGGAGGGATCGCATGCAGTCCCGTGCCTATTTTAACACGCTGTACCGCATTCGGAAGCCTCGTCCGCTTGTCGGACGGGATGAGATATGCTATAGTTCCACAGTATGTCGCGTGTCAAGCAGAGGCTGCCCCCTCTCGCCCGATGCGGCGCCTTCCTTCGGTGGAGGCTGTTGCCGGGCTCTGCGAGATTGTGCAAAATGTCTTCCTGTCGGGGAGACGCATGGAGCGCAGATTGTTGGGGGCGGCCCAGGGGCCGGCCCCGATTTTTTTATTTATGATGTATCTTTATGGAGGTGAGGCGTTATATTCCCCAGGACCGAAGAGGATGCGCCGAGGGTCAATCAGGAGATCACCGCGCCGCAGGTGTTGTTGGTGGACGAGAACGGGGTGAAGGTCGGACAGATCGATACGGCTGAGGCCGTCCGGATGGCCGAGGATCGGATGCTGGACCTGGTGGAGGTCGCCCCCCTGGCCAAGCCGCCCGTTTGCCGGATCATGGATTACGGCAAGTATCGCTACCAGCTCCAGAAGAAGGAGAAGGACGCCCGAAAGAAGCAGAAGGTCCAGACCCTCAAGGAGATCAAGATGCGCCCCAAGATCGACGAGCACGACTTCAACTTCAAGGTGAAGGCGATCCGTAACTTCCTCGAGGAGGGGCATCGTGTCAAGGTCTCCGTCTTCTTCAGGGGCAGGGAGATGGCCTTCCTCTCCCGCGGCGAGGAGGTCCTGAACCGCGTCATGGCGGAGTGCGGCGCCCTGGGCAAGGCGGAGGGCAGCCCTCGGATGGAGGGGCGCTACATGCGCATGATGGTCACCCCCGTGCCTCAGTCCGCAAGGCCGGCCGCTCCCAGGGAGGGTGCCGAACCCGCGCCCGGGAGGGCCGCGTCCGGCCCAAAGCCCGAGGCTCCGGCCGTTTCCGAAGGGGCCTGAGGGGCCGCAAATTTTCGGGGAACGCGTTCCCCGTGTACGGAAAAGGAGAAATGTTTCATGCCCAAACTGAAATCGCACTCCGGTGCCAAGAAGAGGTTCAGCCGCACTGCGACCGGCAAGCTGTCCTACCGCAAGGTCGGCCGCAGGCACATCATGGTTCACAAGGGCTCCAAGCGTCTTCGCTCCCTGCGCAAGTCGGGCTATGTCAGCGACACCCTGATGGAGCAGATGAACAGGATGCTGCCCTACGCCTAGCGCGTCGGGTCCGTTCGGGATTTTTGGGGGAGGATGATTGAACCATGCGCGTCAAGGGTGCATCGGCAAGCAATAAGAAGAGAAAGAAGCTTTTTTCCATCACCCGGGGCTACTGGGGACAGCACAAGAACGTCTATCGGCGGGCCAGGGAGGCCTACCTCGCGGCGCTGTCCCGTGCCTACGGGGACCGCAAGCGCAAGAAGCGCGACTTCCGCCGCCTCTGGATCACGCGCATCAGCGCGGCGACCCGTTCCGAGGGGATGAGCTACAGCGCGTTCATGAATGGCTTGAAGAGGGCCGGGGTCGTCATGAACCGTAAGATGCTCTCCGAGCTGGCCATCCACGACATGGAGGCGTTCCGCAGTCTCATGGGGCAGGCCCGGTCCGCTCTGGGACAGTAGTACCAGGCAATTTTTTCCATACTTTCATTTTCCGTATAGGGATCTGGGGTCGGCGGCTCCGTGTCCTCGGATGAATATACTCGGATGAATTATGGATGAAGGCTGTATGGGGGCGGTCGGAGCCCGGCGCTCCGCTCCGCCCCCGATTTTTGTTACGAGGAAGGGAGGCAGAGGCGGTTGAATGCGTTGATTGAGGGAATGAGGGAGGTACGGGCCTCGTTTGACGAGGCGCTGTCCTCCGTTGACTCCACGGAGGCGCTCGGCGAGCTGCGGGTGCGCAACCTGGGGAAGAAGGGCGCGCTGACCGTTCTGCTGAAGTCGCTGGGGAAGCTGAGCCCCGAGGAGCGCCCCGCGGCCGGCGAGCAGCTGAACGCCCTCAGGGACGAGATGGAGCGGACGATCGAGGCCAAGGGGCGCGAGCTTCGCGCGCGGGAGAACGAGGCGCGCGAGGCCGGGGAGCGCATCGACGTGACGCTGCCCGCGAAGGGCCGCTGCGGCGGGTCCTTCCACCCCGTGGCCCAGACGATGCACGAGATCGTGGAGATCCTGCAGGGGATGGGGTACTCCGTCGCCCTGGGGCCCGAGAAGGAGGAGGAGCTCTACAACTTCGAGAGCCTGAACATGCCCTCCTGGCATCCGGCCCGCGACATGCAGGACACCTTCTACTTTCCGGACGGGACCCTGCTGCGCACGCACACGTCGCCCGTACAGGTGCGCTCCATGCTGAGGTACGGCGCGCCGCTGCGGATTGTCTGCCCCGGAAAGGTGTACCGGCGGGACAACGATCCCACGCATTCCCCGATGTTCAACCAGATCGAGGGCCTGATGATCGACAGGGGCGTGTCCTTCCCGGTCCTGAAGGGCACGCTGAGCGGCCTGATGGACGCCTTCTTCGGCCGGAGCCTGAAGAACCGCTTCCGCGCCAGCTACTTCCCCTTCACGGAGCCCTCGATGGAGCTGGACATCGAGTGCGTGGAGTGCGGCGGGTCCAACGCCCGCTGCCGGGTTTGCAAGGGGACGGGCTGGCTCGAGGTCTGCGGGATGGGGATGGTGCATCCGTCGGTCGTCCGGGCCGGGGGCATCGATCCCGAGAGGTACAACGGCTTCGCGTTCGGCATGGGGCTCGACCGCATGGCGATGCTCAAGTACGGTATCAACGACCTACGCCTGCTGTTCGACGGCGACGTCTCCTACTTTCTGTCGGGAAGGGACGCTTAAATGGGAGAGACGCTTAAATTGGGAGGGGACGCTTAAATGCTCGTATCCTGGAATCTTCTGAAGGACTTCATCACCCTCTCCGCGGGGCCCGAGGAGGCCGCCGAGCGGCTGACGATGGCGGGGGCCGAGGTCGAGGGCCTGGAATACAAGGCGCGAAACCTGAGGGGCGTCGTCACCTCCCGCGTCCTGTCGCTGACGCCGCACCCCGCGAAGGAGAAGCTCCTCGTCGCGCGCCTGGACACCGGCCGCGGCGAATCCGTCTGCGTCACCAACGCGGAGAACGTGAGGGCCGGGGACCGCGTGTTCTACGCGCCGCCGGGCTCGACGCTGTCCGACGGCACGGAGCTGGGCGTCCGGGACTTCCATGGCCTGGAGAGCGCGGGGATGATGCTCTCCGCGGCCGAGCTTGGGGTCCCCGAGGCCGACGACGCGGACGGCATCCTGATCCTGCCCGCGGACGCACCCGTCGGGACGGAGGCCCGCGCGCTCTACGGGCTCTCGGACACCATTCTGGACGTCTCCGTCACCCCGAACCGGGGCGACCTCCTGAGCATCTGGGGCATCGCCCGGGAGCTCCGGGGCCTCTTCCCCGACGCGAAACTGAACGCGCCCCGGTGCCTGGAGGCCCAACCCTCCGGGAACGAACGGGACTGGCCGGACGCGCAGCGGTTCGGGGCGATATCCCTGCCCGACCCCGGGTGCTTCTGCTATCACCTGGGCCTGGCGACGGGCGTCGCGATGGGGCCCTCGCCCCTGGCGGTCCGCGTGGCGCTGGTGCACATGGGCATGAGGCCCATCTCGAACATCGTGGACGCGACCAACTACGTCATGCTGGTGCTGGGGCAGCCCCTGCACGCGTTCGACCTGAGCACCCTGCCCGCGCGGGAGATCACCGTGAGGGCGGCCGGGGACGGCGAGCGCATGACGACGCTGGACGGCAAAGAGCGCGTCCTGACGGAAAGGGACATGCTGATCACGAGCGGCGGCGAGCCCATCGCCATCGCCGGGGTCATGGGCGGGGACCGCACGGAGATCCGCGGCGACACCCGGGCCGTGGTGCTGGAGAGCGCCTCCTTCTCCCCGCTGCGCGTGGGGCACACGGCACGGCGGCTGGGCATCGCCTCCGAGGCGGCGTTCCGCTTCGCCCGCACCGTGGACCCGACCCTCAGCGCGCGCGCCCTCTCCCTGGCGCTCGAGCTGATGCGCGATTGGAGCGGAGCGGAAATAGGCTACCGCGTGCGCTCCGCGTCCAATGATTTTCCAAAGCCCAAACCCGTGACCCTGACGAAGAAAAAACTTCGGACTTATCTGGATTGGGGGGACCTGGACGCCTCCTCCGCCATCCTGGAGGGGTTCGGGATACGAGGCGGGGACGGTACGGACGAGGCGCGGACCTTCGTGCCTCCGACCTGGCGTCCGGACATCACGATCGAGGAGGACCTGATCGAGGAGGTCGGGCGTTTCCGCGGCTACAACGACGCCCCCGGGCGTCTGCCGGGCGAGCCGCCCCGCGGCGGGGACAGGGGCGAGCCGATGCGCCTGTCGGCCCTCGTGCGCTCCTGCCTCGTCGCGCGCGGGTACGTGGAGGCGGTGACCTACAGCTTCCTGCCGGAGGATTTTCCCCAAAAACTGTTGCTCCCGGAGGACGACTTGCGGGCCTATCCCCTGACGCTGGCGAACCCGATCAGCCAGGACCAGATCGCCATGCGGACCACGCTGGTCCCCGGGCTGCTGGGCGGGCTCAGGACCAGTGCCGCCTCCGGCTGGCGCGGGGCCGTTCGGCTCTTCGAGCAGGGGCGCGTCTTCCTGAGGACCGCGCCCGGCGCGTCCACGCACGTCGAGCACGATGCCGTCGCGGGCCTCGTCTTCGACGGGACGGACCCCCGGACGCCCTGGAAGGGGCAGGGGGAGGACTTCTACAGCGTCAAGGCCGACGTCGCCGCGCTGCTGGAGGGCTGCGGGCTGACCCCGCGCTTCGCCGCCGGGCGGCAGCCCTTCGGGCACGGGGGGCAGACCGCCGAGATTCGGGCCGCGGCCCCGGACGGGAACGTCCGGTCCCTGGGGTGGCTGGCTCGGCTCAAGCCGGTCCTGGAGC
>CAJPSE010000043.1 GCA_905373185.1 uncultured Fretibacterium sp. | reverse complement strand
CACAAAAACTCCTTTCCGGCCTGGGGTTCGACGTGAAGGTCTTTCACGGCGACGGGCGCCTGGGTTTTGTGGAGGCCGCGCCCTTCGACCGCGTCATCGTCACGGCGGCCTCGGAGCGCGTCGAGCAGGCGTGGGAGGACCAGCTGGCGCCGGGAGGGCGCCTGGTCGTACCGCAGAACGTGATGACGGGAGGACAGAGGCTCCTCGTGCGCCGTAAGGGGGATTCCGGGTACGTGGATACCTGGTATGATTATTGTCGTTTCGTCCCCCTGCTGGAGGGAAAGGACGACAAGGGAGCGCCGCTCTAGCGGCGTTTGTGTCGTCGTGGGAATTAAATGTTTCGTTTTTAAGGAGCTGTCGTTCGATGAGACTCAGGACTCTGGCCTTGGGGGGCATGGTCGCCGCCCTGTATGCCGCTTTGACCATGCTCCTCGCTCCGCTCTCCTATGGGCCGGTTCAGTTTCGCTTCTCCGAGGGGCTGACGCTTCTGCCCTATTTCCTTCCGGAGGCGGTCCCGGGGTTGGCCGTGGGCTGTCTGATCGCCAACCTGTTCGGAGGGTACGGGGCGGTCGACGTGGTCGTCGGGACGGGAGCGACATTGCTGGCGGCGGTACTGACGCGCTGGATGCCCTGCCTCTGGATGGCCGCGCTGCCTCCGGTGCTGGTGAATATGCTGCTGATTGGAGGAATGCTGCATGTCCTCCTTGGAACCCCTCTCGTGGCGACCTGTCTGTACGTCGGGCTGGGCGAGGCGGGGGCCTGTTTCCTGATAGGGCTCCCCTTGATGCGTTCGCTCGAGAGGCGTGGCATCCTGAGACGGGGTGCCGGGGGAAGCGCACGGTAAAAGGAGGAAAGGGGTATGGACAGCTTCAAAAATTATTACTCGATCTTGAACGTCTCCGAGACGGCCCCTCACGACGAGATCAAGGCGGCCTTTCGGAGGATGGCCAGGCTCTATGCTCCCGACGTGAACCCCGACCCCTCCGTGACCCGTCGCTTCGAGGAGATCCTTGAGGCCTGGGGGGTACTGAGCGATGCCGCGGCCCGAAGGGAATACGACCGGAGCCGGGGGGTCTGGAATCTTATGGAGGCTTCCCCTCCGTTTTCTGCCGGGAGAGGTGCGGCGCCGTCCTCTCCGTCCCCATCCATCGATCCCATTGACAGGGTGAAGGTCGAGCAGATGAGGGTCCTCGGACATGCTCCCCATAGGCGGGCTTCCCGCAGCCGCGAGCGGAATACGGAGGTAGAGGAATATTTTGAGCGCTCCGGAGTCCCGCTGTTGGTGTTGTGCAGCCTCCTTCTCCTCGGGGTTTTGGGGTGGCTGAGGCTCGAAAACCTGGGCAATGGGCGTGGGGCGCTGAAGGCCTTTCTGCAGGGCATAATCTGGGGCCCCCTTTTTTGGCTGTCGTTCTGGGGCATTCGTTTTCATGTCTTTACGTTGTGGGCAGGGCGGAAGCTGGGGGTCCTCTATCCCTGCCTTTTGGGGGCAGCCTACGCTTTTTTCGCTCGATGGTTCCTTCGGGATGTCCGGGACGCGGCCTTGCCCTTCGGCATGGATTGGCTTCTATGGTACGCCTCTTTCGTCATAATCTTCGCCGCCTTTGCGGTCCTCCTGGAACCGAAGGGCTCCGAACGTCCGATGTAAAACCGTAAAACAAAAACGCTTGACAAAATTTCGGCGTCTCCCTATAATGCCCGAGTCCATGAGATCATTGGCCTGTCCTCACGATCGGGCCGGCCGGGGAGTGGATGTTTTGTGAATGGCTGGGACGACGACAAAGAGCGTCTGGAACGTCGAATGCGTTTCAACGCGCTTTACGATCTCTATCACCCCCTCCTGACGGAGCGGCAGAGGGATGTTTACGAGATGCTTTTTTTCTCGGACCTCGCTCCGGCCGAGGTGGCGAAGTCCCTTGGGGTTACGCGTCAGGCCATCCATATCCTGGTTCACCGCACGATGGATCGTCTGGAGGCCATAGAGCGCGACCTGAAGTTTGCCGGAATCGTCGAGCGCCTGGAGGGGCGCATCCGCGAGCTGGAGGAAAGCCTGAGGCGATATACGGATGTTTGAATCCCTGAGATCGAAACTGGAGTCCGCGTTCTCCCGGCTGCGCGGGAAGGGCAAGCTGTCCGAGGCCGATGTGGATCTCGCGCTGCGCGAGATCCGCAAGTCGCTCTTGGAGGCGGATGTCGATTTCAAAGTTGTCCGCGAGCTGGTCGAGAGGATCAGGGCTCGGGCGGTCCAGCTCGACGTCTTGGAGTCCATCTCGGCGGCGCAGCACGTCTCGACCGTCGTCTATGAGGAATTGATCGCCCTCATGGGGGAGCCGGCCCCCTTGGCCATCGCCCCGAAGCCTCCGACCGTCATCCTGATGGCGGGGCTACAGGGGAGCGGGAAGACGACGACTACCGTCAAGCTGGCACGGCGCCTGAAGGACTCCCACAATCCCCTGGTCGTGGCCTGTGACCTTCGCCGTCCTGCCGCCGTCGAGCAGCTGAGGATCCTGGCCGAGCAGTCCAAGGTCGCTTTTTTCGGCCCCGCGGACGGGGGGCAGGATGTCCTGAAGGTTGTGCGTGAAGCGGCCGATTATGCGGCCTCCCGCCTGCACGACGTTATCCTGCTGGACACGGCAGGGCGCCTTCATGTAGACAGGGAGCTGATGGAGGAGCTGGGGGCCGTCGCCGGGGTCCTGCCTCCTCAGGAGAAGCTGCTGGTGGTCGACGCCATGATGGGGCAGGAGGCGGTGAACGTCGCACGGTCGTTCCATGAGCTTCTGGGCTTGACGGGCCTGGTCCTGACCAAGCTGGACGGCGATGCCCGGGGCGGAAGCGCCCTGGCCATACGGGCCGCGACGGGGATCCCCGTCAAGTTCGCCGGAGTCGGCGAGGGGACGGATGCCCTCGAGGTCTTCGATTCCCGGCGCATGGCCAGCCGCATCATGGGGATGGGGGATATCCAGGGGCTGCTCGAAAAGGTTCAGGCCGCGGGGGTGGAGGAGACCGCCCAGATTGCGGAGAGCCTCAAGGACAGGCACTTCACGCTGGAGACCCTGCTGCTCCAGTTCCAGCAGATCGAGAAGATGGGGCCCTTGGGCAAGGTGATGGAGATGGTGCCCGGGTTCAGTCGTATCAAGGGGCTGGACGCCTCACAGATGGACGACTCGGTCATTCGCCGCAACAAGGCCATCATTCAGTCCATGACGCGCTCGGAACGGCTCAACCCGAAAATCATCAAGGGATCGAGGCGCAGGCGTATCGCCATGGGGTCGGGGACCTCCGTCCAGATGGTCAATCAGCTGCTGGCGCAGTACGAACAGATGAAAAAGCTCTTCAAGACCTTCTCCTCGGGGGGCAAGGGGTTCAATCTCCGTTCCCTCTTCGGGAGGCGGGGGCGTTTTTTCTAAGCGTATTTTTCACCGCGGACCATGGGGACGCTTCCCTTTCGATTTCCCCCCTCAGGGGGGTATTTTAGTTTTCTCAAAGCTTGCAGGAGGTGTAGTATATGGCGGTACGAATTCGTTTGTCGCGTCTGGGCAGGAAGAAGGCGCCGTTTTACAGGCTGGTGGTTGCGGACTCCCGTTCGCCCAGGGACGGTCAGTTCATCGAACTGATCGGGACCTACAACCCTATGACCGACCCGGCGGCCGTGGCTATTAACGAGGACCGTGCGCTGTATTGGCTGAGCGTCGGGGCTCAGCCCTCGGATACGGCCAGGGGGCTTTTGAAGAAACAGGGGATCTGGGAGAAGTTCGAGAGCACGAAAGCGCACTAGTCCTTATTTCTCAGAACTGGGGCGGGGGGATTTTTCGCACATTGCCCGTTGCCCCTTGAGCCTAGCAGTAAGTCGGTCTCGTTCCTTATCTGTCTCACATATTCGAACAAAAAATAGGAGGTGCCGCAATGGTCAACTATAAGGAGCTCGTCGAATTTATCGTCAAATACCTCGTAACGCAGCCGGATGCCGTTAACGTGGAGAGCGGAGAGGAAGAAAATGGGACCAAGGTCACGATTCGCGTTGCCCATGAGGATGTCGGACGGATTATCGGAAAACGGGGGGCCACGATAAACTCGATTCGGCTCTTGGCCAAAGCGGCCGCCGTCAAAGCCGGAGAAAAGGTGGATGTCGACATCGTCGAGGAGTGAACGGGCAAGATCCGTCTCGGCCTCGAACCTCCCCGACGGAAAGGTCGTTATCGGACGCGTCTCCTCGCCCCATGGTGTTCGAGGGGAGTTGATGATCGTTCCCCTGACGGACTTCCCCGAGCGTTTCCAGGGGATGGATTCCCTCGACCTTTACCGGGAGGGCGTTCTGCTGTCCACCCTGAGCGTGAGGCGCATCCGCTTCAATGAGGGGAAAGACAGCTTCATCCTGGAGAGCGATCTCGGGGACCGGGACGAGGCCGCGGCGCTGGCGGGGGCTCTGGTCCTTGTCGATGCGGAGGATCGTGTCGAGCTGCCGGAGGGACATTTCTGGGTAGATGACCTCATCGGCCTGGGGGTCGAGGACATGGAGGGCCGTCCCCTGGGGACGGTGAAGGACATCCTTACGGCCGGTGCGAGCGAGACCTATGAGATATTGGGATTGGATGGCCGGGCGCACTATGTCCCGGCCGTGGAGGAATTTGTCCGGGACATAGACCTCGACCTGGGGAGGATTCGCATTGCTCTGATCGAGGGCCTCTGGGACTGATGCACGTCACGATCGTGACCGCCTTTCCCGAGTTCTTCGGGGACTTTCTTTCGACGAGCATCCTGGGGCGGGCCGTGAAGCGTGGGCTCGTGCGCGTGGACCTTGTCGATCTCAGGGAGTTCGGTCGGGGAGGGTATCGCCAGATCGACGACTATGCCTTCGGTTCCGGGGGTATGGTCTTGGCTGCACCCCCGCTGGCGGACGCTCTGCGCGCCGCCGGGGAGTTGGGACAGGGAGACCCGTTTGTGATCTATCCCTCGCCTCAGGGCTGCGTCCTGACGCAGGAGATTGTGGAGTCCCTCGCGCGCCAAGAGCATGTGGTTATCCTCTGCGGTCACTACGAGGGGTTGGACGAGCGTTTTGTGGAGCGTGAGGTCGACCTCGAGGTTACGGTGGGGGACTGCGTCCTGACCGGTGGGGAGATCCCCGCGATGGCCATCGTCGATGCCATGTCCCGTTTGGTGCCCGGGGTGGTGGGACGGGGCGAGGCGGTCGCCGAGGACTCCTTTTACCGGGGGATGCTGGACCATCCGCACTACACGAGGCCCGTGTCATGGGAGGGACGGACGGTCCCCGAGGTACTTCTGGGCGGCAACGCGTCGGAGATACGCTCCTGGAGGCGCGCGAAGGCCGTGGAAAGGACCTTGGCCAGAAGGCCGGACCTTCTCTCCCGCGCCGCCATCCGCGGATACCTGAGGGGAAACGTCTACCTGGCCGTGATGGGGGATGGCAGAGGATTCCCTCCCTCTCTCGTCGCGGACGTGCGGGATCTGTGCCGTACCTACGGCTTGGGACGTCCGGTGTTCGTCGTGACGGATAGGGAGGAAAGGCGCTCCCTTGAAGCGGGGGCCGGAGGGGACTCCGACCTTCCGCCTAAAATATTCGGCTCTCTGGATCGGGCCATCGACTGGATCGAGCGAAAGGAAAAGGGGGCGCCCCTTTTGAGGATCTCAGTCCTGGATGCGGCGTGCAGGGGTTCACTTCATGCCCTGGAGATCAAACGCCGGTGCCTCGAGCATCCGGGGCCCGTGCTTCTTTTGTTCCCCACCCTTCCGGAGGGACTGGGGGCCTTGGAGGGCAACTTTTTGGTCGCCGGCCTTTTTGACGGAGGAGAGACCTTGCCCCTGACGGCCCGGGCGGCCGTCGCCCTGGATCGTATCCTGGGAGGGCGCTGAATGAATGGGGCCAACGAAACGAAAATTGTTTTCCTGAAGGAGGAAATGTGAAAGTGAATATATTGAACCTTGTGGAGAAGAAGTATTTTAAGACGGAGGGGGTGCCGGAGTTTCGTCCCGGCGATACCCTTCGCGTCCACGTGAAGGTCAAGGAGGGTGTCCGCGAGCGCATCCAGGTTTTCGAGGGGATCGTGATCGGGCGGCAGCATGGGGGTCTGAGCGAGACCTTTACCGTCCGCAAGATCTCGAACGGCGTCGGCGTCGAGAGGATTTTTCCCCTGCACTGCCCCTCCATCGAGAAGATCGAGGTCAAGCGCCTGGGCAAGGTGCGCCGCGCCAAGCTCTACTATCTCCGCAAGCTGAGCGGAAAGGCCGCGCGCATCAAGGAGCGCCGCGAGTTCGATTAGGTCGTCTCGGGTCGACCCAAGGACAAGGCCTCGCCCTCCCGGCGGGGCTTTGATCGTTTATGCCCGTCCCGTCCCGAGGGGACCGATGTGATATGATAATAGTATTGGCGTAGGGAAGGCGCATGGCTCGGCCAAAAGCTTTTCTCTCTGCGTGGATTTTTGTTTTACGAGCCTGCGACGCTCCCCCGGGAACGTCGTTTTTTGTATATGCAGTCGTTTTTTGTGCTCGGCAGGAAGCGGGAGGTTGAGTGTGTACCGTTTTCATATGAAGGTTTACGGCTGTCAGATGAACGTCTACGACAGTGACCGGGTGCGGACGGCACTGGTGCGCAGGGGCTGGGAGGATGCTAAGGAGGCGGAGGCCGACCTGGTCGTCGTCACGGGGTGCAGCATCCGGGGCAAGGCGGAGCAGAAGGTCTGGAGCGAGCTGGGGCGTTACGCGGATGCCTGGAGCAGCGGGCGCCGCCCCGTCGTCGCCCTGACGGGCTGCATCGCCCAGAGCCTGGGCAGGCGTGCACTCTCCCGCTTTCCCTGGGTCCGGCTCGTCTCTGGGCCGCGGCATATCGGTCTCCTGCCCGACGGCCTGGAGCGCGTGATGCGGGACGGTACGCGTGTCGACCTGCTGGACGACGACCCGAGGGTTTTCTTCGACCTGGACGAGTTCACCGCCCGGCGCGAAAACCCCTGGCGTGCCTATGTGACCATCGCGCACGGCTGCGACAACTTCTGTACCTACTGCATCGTTCCCTATGTGCGCGGGCGCTTTCTGTCGCGTCCCGTGGAGGATATCCTGCGCGAGGTGCGCCTGCTCGTGACGAGCGGCGTGCGGGAGGTCACCCTGCTGGGGCAGAACGTCAACAGCTACGGCAAGGACTTTTCGGACGGCACGACGTTCGCCTCGCTGCTGCGCGACGTCGCGCGGATCGACGGCCTCGACCTCGTCCGCTTCGTCACGTCGCTGCCGCAGGATTTCACCGAGGACATCGTGGAGGTCATGGCCGGGGAGCGCACCGTCTGCCCCTCCCTGAACTTGCCGATTCAGGCGGGGAGCGACCGCATCCTGAAGCTCATGAACCGGAAATACACGCGCGCGGAGTACCTCGAAAAAGTCCGGATGGTGCGGAGGGCGCTTCCCGAGCTGGGCCTGACCAGCGACCTGATCGTGGGGTTCCCCGGCGAGACGGAGGAGGACTTCGAGGCGTCCGTATCGGCCCTGGAGGAAATCCGGTTCGACCTCGTCCACACGGCGGCCTACTCCGAACGTACGGGCACCCCCGCGGCGAACATGCCCGGAGCGCTGCCCCAGGAGGTGCGCCTCTCCCGCCTGACTCGCATCAATGCGGTACAGGACGCCATCACGCACTCTATCAACGAGGCGCTGGTGGGGCGGACCTTTCGGGTCCTGGCGGACGCGCCTGCGCCGAAGGGCGAGGGGCTCCTGCAGGGCCGGACCTCCACGGACAAGGTGACGCTCTTCCCCGGCGGCGAAGAACTGCTGGGAAAGTTCGTCGACGTGAGGATCACCGGGGCGGAGTCCTGGTGCCTGCACGGGGAGATTGCAGGAGCGTAGTTCGATGCGGATCGCAATTCGATGTGATAGGCTCGAGTGCCGAGCGGCGCCTCCCTGGCGTTCGAGGTCTTGCGGGGCCGAGTTTCCTTCTCGAGGAGCGGGTTTGTGATGGGCCGAAGATGGCTGTGCCGTAAAATGTTGTACCGCGATGCGCGTCTGCATTGCCTGGAGGATTGTTTTTCGGCCTTTCTCCGAACGCCGTCCTCACCCGAGGAGCGCTGCTGCCGCGTCTCGGGGGAAGGGCTCGAGGGCGAGTGTCGGCGCGCCTTTCTCGATAATTTCATGGAGGTCGGCTGGGAGGAGGCTCGGTCGGATCGGGAGACGCGTCTGACCATGTGCACGACCGGGGACGCCTATACCCTTTATTTCTCCCTTTCCGGCGAGATCTTCTGGTCGGAGGAGCTCAGCGGGGCGGAGTGGACGATCGGTCCCGATCGGTTCGTCGTCCTGCGGGTCAACGAGGCCGTGGAGTCCATGATGCTGCGCCCCGGATGCCGGAACATGGGGATCAGCCTGTCGGTTCCCTCGGAGGAACTGCGCCGGTTTGTCGGCGACGGGCCGGAGTTTGGGCTCGATGCGGGGCACGGCTATGCCGGGCGTTCGTTCGTCCTGACCGATGCCGTGCGGCGGGTGCTGGGAGACCTCCAGAACTGCCCTCTGTGCGGGGACCTGCGGCTCCTCTACCTGGAGGCGAAGGCCATGGAGCTGTTCTCGCTGATTCTGGAACAGGCCCGTTCCGGTTCCTTCCGGCACGGTCACGATCGCCTCTCTCGGACGGAGCGTCAGGCACTGGAGCGGGTGAAGGCCATGATCGACGCGGACATCTCCCGTCCCGTCTCCATAAGGGATCTGGCCCGCCACGGACACATCAACGAGTGCTCGCTGAAGCGGGCGTTCAAATGCGCCTATGGCCTGCCCGTGCATTCCTACATTCTGGACCGGCGCATGAGCGCGGCGCGGAGGCTGCTGGAGCTCGGCCGGGGGGTGGCGGAGACGGCGTTGTGCGTAGGCTACGGCGACGCCAGCAGCTTTTCCCGGGCGTTCAAGAGAAAGTACGGCTGCAGTCCCGGCGGCGTCAAAGGGTAGGTGCCGAGGACTGTCCGCACTTTGCTATAATTCTGCCTGGAAAAAGGTTTGCGAACTGGGGGCGTGAGGTCGCATGAGACGAAAGGACCGGGAGGTTACGGATCTCGGGGCCATTGGGCGCATTATCGGGGACTGCAAGGTCCTTCGGTTGGGGATGGTCGATGAGGGGCGGCCCTACGTCGTTCCGATGAATTTCGGTTTCGACCTTCGGGACGGCGTTCTGGAACTCTACTGCCACAGTGCTCCGGAGGGGCGCAAGGTCGAGGTCCTGCGGAGAAAACCCGAGGTGTGCTTCGAGATGGACTGCGGGCACAGGCTTGTCGAGGCCGAGGCGGCCTGTGGTTACGGCTTTGCCTACTCGAGCGTCATCGGTGAGGGGACGGTCGGCTTTATCGAGGACCACGAGGAAAAACTGCGGGCGCTGCTGAGGATCATGGAGCACCAGACGGGGCGATCGGATTTTTCCATCCCCGACGCGGCCCTGCGGGGCGTTCTGGTCTTTGGGGTCGCCGTCGGTTCCTTCACGGCCAAGCAGCGGCTCCTTCCTCAGAGGCCTTGAGGCTGGGGCGGAATGCCGCAGAGTAACGTGTACGCCCTTCTGGGGTTGTTCTCCTTCGGTCTTGCGCTTCTGGTCGCTCGTCTGGTGGTGAAGGTTCAAAGAGGCGAGTACCCCGGCGGGGATTTATGGGTCCTGTACCTCAGGATGCTGTTGGGCTTTTTGTTTGCGGCTGCCATCGTTTACGGCTACCGCTCTTTTTTCCGGTAGGGAGAAACGGGTACAAGTCAGACGGGGAGCGAAAATGAGACGAACGATCCTGATAACGGCTGTGTTGGGACTTCTCCTGGGAGCGGCCCTTCCCTCCAGGGGGGCCGAGCTTCCGCGTGCGGAGCTCGACGAGTCCGAGCGTCACTTCACTCGGGCATACGATTATTTTCTGGAGCGGGATTACTGGAATACGCTGGATTACCTGGACCGGGCCCTCAAGGCGAACACCTATCTGGTCGATTACTACCTCCTCAGGGGGCTGACCGCGGCCCGCACGGGGGACTCCGAGGAAGCGCGCAAGGCCCTGTCCGACTACCTCGAGGTTCGGGCCATGGACCGTACCGCGCCGCGGATCCTCAATTGGTTCCTGGCTCAGGAGCGTCTGCTCAAATCGGTCTTGAGCCCGTTTCCCATCGCTTCACGCTGGCAGTTCTCTCGGCCCGACCTTCAGGAGGAATGGGGGAGCGGGATCCTGCGTCCCTTCAGCGTGAAGGGGCTGGGCAAGGTGGATGCGCTGGATGCCGCGCTTTGCCTTTGTGATACCCTGGGCGGCAATGTCTACTTGTCCGAGGGGGGAAACGGGTTCCGGGCCGTCTCCGTTCCATCCCCGGCCGTTGCCCTTCCCGTAGGGGACGGGACGTTCTTCGTCTTCGGCGTCGATGGGGAGGTCCATTCCTTTTCCGATATCTCCGGCGAAAACATCTCCCTGGACCTGAGGGGGCGCGTGGACTCGCATATCGTGGATGCCTGCTGGCTCTCGGAGGCGGAGTTTGCCGGGGCCGACCCCATAGCACGGTCCGTCGATTTCTACGACAGGGAATCCCTGCGGCATCTGGCGTCCTGGTCCCCGCCGGAGGGGGATATGCTGTTCGAGCCCGTGGGGATAAGCCGGTACGCGAACTGGCTGGCCG
>CAJPSE010000042.1 GCA_905373185.1 uncultured Fretibacterium sp. | reverse complement strand
CAAAGAAGGGGGAGCCCTTCGACCGCGACCTGGGGCTGGAGGCGCTTCTCTCCGTTCTGGACGGGACGATGCCGTTCCGGGTGCACTGCCATCGTCTGGACGACATCCAGACGGCGGTCCGCATCGCCGAGGAGTTTTCCTTGCGCTACACCATCGAGCACTGCACAGAGGGACACCTCATCGCGCCCTGGCTGGCGGAGAAGAAGGTCTTTGCCGCCGTGGGGCCAACGCTCTCGTCGAAACCCAAGATAGAGCTTCGCAACAAGTCCTGGGATACGCCCGTGACTCTCTGGAGGGCCGGGGTCCACTTCTGCATCATCACAGACCACCCATTCTCCCCCATCGAGCACCAGATCGTCTGCGCCTCTTTGGCCGTGAAGGCGGGGCTACCCCCGGATGAAGCTCTGAGGGCGGTGACCCTGTATGCCGCCGAGCATCTGGGGCTGGAGAAGCGGATGGGGTCCATCGAGCCCGGCAAGGACGCCGACCTGGCGGTCTGGGATGGGGACCCTCTGGATGCGCGGACGCACGTCGTCAAGACCTTCATCGACGGCGCGGAGGTCTACAGCCGCTGAGGCGGGGCGTCCCCCAAATTCCTCATTTCGAGATGCGTCATTTCGAGAGGTGGATCAGCAGCGCCAGGGAAAGGCGTAGGAAGGGAAATCCACTCAGGCTTCCCGGGGGCAGGAGGGATTTGATCTTCCCGAGGCGGTAGCGAAGGGTATTGCGATGAAGGTGCAGCGTCCTGGCGGCCTCCTTATGATTGCGATCGCACAGGATAAAGGCATGGAGCGTATTTATCAATTCGGCATCGTGCCGGGAATCGTACTCCATAAGCGGGGCAAGCAGACGCAGCGCGGAACGATGCACCCCTTCGGGGGCACGGTTCCGCAGCAGGGGGACAAAGAGCTCCATGTCCTCGAACGCATGGAGCCCCTCGTCGAGGCCGAGAAGCCCGAACAGGCCCAAGACCCACTGCGCCTCCTCATAAGACTTCCTGAAGTCCTTGAGCCGATGGAATCCCCCCATGGCAATGCGGGCCCCTCCCGCCAGGAGGGAAAGGGAATCGGAGAGCGCCTCCGAAACCTCATCGGCACGGGACATCAGAACGATGGTCTCGGATGAGGTCCGGACCGCGGCAAAAAGGCCGGCCCCGCGCATCAGGGATCTGAGCGCGCTCACCCCCATATCGGCCCTTGCGTCCCGCAAGGCGATGAGAACCACCCGGACCTGAGTGTCCAAGGGAAAGCCCGCCTTCTCGAAGTGGAGGAGCGAGCGCATGGGGAAGTCCCCGAACAGGGCCTCCTCGAGGCAGTCGTCCAAAACGCCGCCAAACGGGGGGTCCTCCCGCTCATCCTCCAGGATCGCCTCCATGGCGGCACGAATGGCATGGGAATAGCGAAGCTCCGAGGGCAGCAGGACGATCGGAAAGTCGTTCTCGTCCGCATACGCATAGAATTCGTCCGGCAGCCTGTCCAGGAAACGCCCCAGCTTGACCCCCAGCCCGGCTGCCCCGTTCCGGACCAGGCTGCGCAGAAAATCCATGAAGGCGGCCTCCTCCCCATGCAGGGCATATGCCGTGGTGAGGAAGAACACGTCGGGGCTCACCCAGAAGCGGATGTCCGGGACCTCGGCAATATCGATATAGCGTACCCGCCGATCTCCGCCCTTCATACCCGCGGCACAGACCGACCCCTCAAAAACGGGAAGCGACAATATTTTCTCGATCGTAACCATGGACGAACCCCTCTTGGCATGATGCCCGACCCCGTGCAAAACTCCGACCCCTCACAGCACCCGCTTGAGGTAAATCTTGTCGAGGAGCCACACGCCGTCCTCGACGATCGGACGGCTGTAGTGCTCTGTGAAGTAGTTCTTCAGCGTGTGGGAGATCTCGAAGCCGCAGGACGCGTAGAACGCGGCGGTGCGTCCGCCGGTTCCGACCTGCAGGACGCCCTGGCCCCTGTACCGATCGAGGACGTGGAGGATCAGCGCCCTGCCGTAGCCACGTCCCCGATGCTCCGGGACGATCGCGATGTTCTGGAGCTCGTAGAGCCCCTCTCTCTCCTTTGTCACGACGCACACACCCTTGAGCCCGCCGTCGTAAAGGGCGATCATCTCGCCTCGGTCCAGATAGCGGGCGATCATCGCCTCCTCCTCGTCCGCCAGGAGGAGCAGGTCGAGAAAACGCTCCCTTTCGGACGCGACCGTTCGGAATTCCACAGCCCTTCACCTCCGTCCCCGCATTTTCGGCCCCTCAGTCCCGCTGCCCGTAGCTCTTGAACTTCTCCAACACGACCTCCATATCCGCCTCCGAAAGCAGGACCGGCTTGCCCATACTGCGGGCCCGGCAGTAGAGCTCGCAGACGAACTCGATCTCCTCGGCCGTGTTGAAGGCGTAGCGGATGTCGGGCCCCGCCGCGGAGGCCCCGCTCAGGGGATAGGACCCCGGAAAGGTTCGGGGTGCCCGAAGGTCCCGCGTGTCCGACGCCGTATAGAGGGGGTCGGGCCCGCTGCGGCCGCTGTCCCGGCCTTGTAGCGCGTCCCCCACTCCAGCATCGCCTCCAGGACCGGCCGCAGGCTGCGCCCGGTCTCCGTCAGCGCGTACTCCACCCGGGGCGGCACCTCCGCGTAGACGGTACGGGTCAGCAGCCCCGCCTCCTCCATCTGGCGCAGGTTGGCCGTCAGCACCTTCTGGCTGATGCCGCCCAGCAGCTTCTTCAATTCGCCGAAACGCTTGACGCCGCCCAACAGATCCCAGAGGATCAGCACCTTCCAGCGGTTGGAGATCAGCGTCATGGTCGTCTCGATCGGGCAGTCCGGCATGTCCTTTTTCATCTCGCCCCACCTGTTCGCACAATGGTATCTTTTCGGCGCCTACAGAACAATAATGTGCCTGCTTTACATGGGATACTTGATGGGCTATTGTAATGCAGAGGGACGGCAGGGACAAGCCCCCTGCCTCAAAGGATGCGGAAGGGCGGTGGTGTCGTGGAACGGATTGAGGGTCGGATCGAGGACCAGGCCGGGAGGCTGGAGTACCTGCTTCACTTTCTGAGGGATGAAAACCCGCGTTGCAGCGGCATGGAGCTCCCGGACGATGAGGAGGGCCGCCGGCGGCTCCTGCGGGCCCTGATGAACGTCCGTCCCCCCTGGCCCATCGGCGGGGACTTCCTGGAGGTGCAGGACGCCTACCTTCAAGAGGAGGCGCGGAGGAAGGGAATCGTGGACGCGGAGGCGCTGTCCGTCGCGACGGAGGAGCCCGGCGCCTCATCCCTCGCGGTCTGGAGGGGCGACATCACGACGCTGAGGGTGGACGCCGTCGTCAATGCCGCGAACGCCTCCCTGTTGGGGTGCTTCGTGCCCGGGCACGGGTGCATCGACAACGTCATCCACACCTACGCCGGGGTCCAGCTCCGCCTCGAGTGCGACACCCTCATGAGGCGGCAGGGTCACGAGGAGCCGACGGGCGGCGCGAAGATCACGGGGGCCTACAACCTGCCCAGCCGCCACGTCGTCCACACGGTGGGACCGATCGTCGCCGACCGCCCGACGCGGAGGGACCGCTCCCTGCTCGCCGACTGCTATCGCTCCTGCCTGGAGCTTGCGCGCTCGCACCGGCTTGTCAGCATCGCGTTCTGCTGCATCTCCACGGGAGAGTTCCGTTTTCCGCAGCAGGAGGCCGCGGAGATCGCGGTGGAGACCGTCAGGGGGTTCCTGCGGGAACATGGGGCGGGGATGAGGGTTATTTTCGATGTGTTCAAGGAGAGCGACCATGATATCTACCGGCGCCTGCTTGGATGCGATTGAGAGGCTGAGGCGGGAAATCTCTGGGGCGGACGCCGTCGTGGTGGGAGCAGGGTCGGGCCTGTCGGCGGCCTCCGGCCTGACCTATTCCGGGGAGCGGTTCGAGAAAAACTTCGCCGACTTCATCGGCAGGTACGGCTATCGCGACATGTACACGGCCGGCTTCTACCCCTACCCCACGCCGGAGGAGTTCTGGGCCTACTGGAGCCGCCACATCCACCTCAACCGCTACGCCCAGGACGCCGGGCCGGCCTACCGCAGGCTGCGGAACCTGATGGGCGGCAAGGACTGTTTCGTGATCACCACGAACGTGGACCACTGCTTCCAGAAGGCCGGGTTCGACGCGCTCCGCCTGTTCTGCACCCAGGGGGACTACGGGCTGTGGCAGTGCGCAAGGCCCTGTCATCAGGAGACGTACGACAACGAGGCGCCGGTGCAGCGCATGGTCTCGGAGCAGAGGGACATGCGGATTCCCACAGAGCTGATTCCCCGCTGCCCGCGGTGCGGCGGCCCCATGGCGAACAACCTGCGCTGCGACGATACCTTTGTGGAGGACGAGGCCTGGCACTTCGCCGCGGGGCGGTACGCAGACTTCCTGCGGAAGCACGAGGGCGCCCGCGTCCTGTTTCTGGAGCTCGGGGTGGGCTGGAACACGCCGGGCATCATCAAGTACCCCTTCCGGCGCATGTCCACCCGAAACGAAAGGGCGGTCTATGCCTGCGTCAATCTGGGGGAGGCGGACGCTCCGCGCGAGCTGGAGGGCCGCGCGATCCTCGTCGATGGGGATATCGGGGAGGTCCTGAGGGGCCTCGAGGAAGCGTAATCAGGCGTCGGCGGCGGGTTTCACCACCCCGTCCTCGATGCGGATTTTCCTCTCGGCCTCGAGGCGTCGCAGCACGGAGCCGGCGAGCTCCCTCGGCCAGCCGAGGTGCCGGTGGATGGAGCCGACCCCCAGCTCCTCGGCCTCGTCCCCGCTGCCCTCGTGGTGGCGGAGGTGGATCAGCACGATCCGCTCCCGATACTCCATCCTCTGCCGGGCCCGCCGCCGAACGGCGCTCAGCAGCCCCCGGCTGGGCGACAGGATGAAGATGCCGAGGAACGAGAGCCCCGTCGCCACGGCGATGCTGCCCGCGATGGAGACGTCCAGCCACGCGGCTGCCCAATATCCCGCCAGTGCGTTCAGCACCCCGATGACGGCGCTCAGGACGATCATCTTCCTCAGATCGTCGGTCAGCAGATAGGCGCCCGCCGGGGGCCCGACCATGAATGCGACGACCAGGATGGACCCCACGGCCTGAAAGGCCGCTACGGCGGTAACCGAAACGGACGCCATCAGGCCGTAGTGCAGCCACGCGGGCGCGAAGCCCAGGAGCGCCGCCAGGATGGGGTCGAACGTCGCCAGCTTCAGCTCCTTGAAGAACAGGAGCAGGGCGGCGAGGTTGAGGAACGCCACGCAGCCCATCGACCAGACGGCCTTGGGGCCGAGGTCGGCGCCGCCGACGATCATGCGGTCGAAGGGGGCGAAGGCCAGCTCGCCCAGCAGGACGGCATCCGCATCCAGGTGAACCGAGTCCGCGTAGTGCGTGATCAGGATGATCGCGATGCTGAAGAGCAGCGGGAAGGTCAGGCCGATGGCGGAGTCCTCGGAGACGCGGCGCGAGCGCTGGAGCGTCTCGGCCAGCCAGACCGTGAGGAGCCCGACCGACGCGGCCCCCAGGATCAGGAGCGGGGAGGTCAGGCTGTGCGTGGCGAGGAAGGCGAGGACGATCCCGAGCAGGAGCGTGTGGGTGATCGCGTCGGACATCATGGACATCCGGCGCAGCACGAGGAAGCAGCCCGGCAGCGCGCAGGCGACGGCGACGAGCGCCGCGATCAGCTGAATCTCAAGCTCGGGAGACATGGCCCGGCGCGCCCCCTTTCCGGCCCCGGCCGCTTCTCGCCCTGCCGAGGGCCAGGCTGATCAGCACGAGGACGTCCGCGGCCACCACGATGGCGGGGCCGGCGGGGAGCTTCGGCAGCGCGGAGCTGGCCAGGGTCCCCGCCACGCCCGAGACGGCGCCGAACAGGGCCGCCAGCCCCACCATGACTCCCAGCCGGTTCGTCCACTGTCGCGCGGCGACGGCCGGGGCCACCAGCATCGCGCTCATCAGGATGACCCCGACGGTCTGGAGCCCCGCGATGATGGCGGCGACGGTCATGGCGGACAGAAGGACGTTCAGGCTTCGGGTGGGGAGCCCCAGGCTCCGCGCGAACTCCGGGTCGAAGCTCAGCAGCTTGAACTCCTTCCAGAAGAGAAGGGTCAGCGCCAGCAGCACTGCGCCCGTGACTGCAATGACGAGGATGTCGCTCTTCAGGAGCACGGCGGCCTGCCCGAAGATGAAGCGCTGGAGCCCCGCCTGGTTCGCGTTCGGGATCTTCTGCACGTAGGTGAGCAGCACCAGCCCCAGTCCGAAGAAGACCGACATCCCAAGTGCCAGCGCGGTGTCGAACTTGACGCGGGAGTAGCGCACGACGCCGATGATGAAGCCGGTGGCCGCCAGCCCCGAACACAGGGCCCCGATCAGGAGCCACACGGTGTCCTTCGTCCCGGTCATCAAAAAGACGGCGGCGATGCCCGGCAGCGCGGCGTGGGACACGACATCCCCCAGCAGGCTCTGCCGGCGCAGCACCGCGAAGCTGCCTATCAGCCCGCTGGTCATCCCCAGCAGGGCGGCCCCCAGCGCGACGACTTGGAAGGTATAGTCGTGCAACAGGGGAAACGCGTTCATGACGCGCCCTCCCCCAGGAGCGTCTCCGTGCTGCGGTAGGCGCGCCGGACGTTCTCCTCCGTAAAGACCTCGTCGGTCGGCCCCGCCGCGATGAGCCGCAGGTTGAGCAGCACCGTCCAGTCGAAGTAGCTTCGGACCGTCTGGAGGTCGTGGTGTACCACGACGACGGTCTTTCCCTCTCCCTTCAAGTGCTTGAGCAGTTCGACGATGACCTTTTCCGTCCGCGCGTCCACGCCGCGAAACGGCTCGTCCATCAGGTAGAGTTCCGCCTCCTGGGCCAGGGCCCGGGCCAGGAAGGCCCGCTGCTGCTGGCCGCCGGAGAGCTGGCTGATCTGCCGGTCGGCGAACTCGGCCATGCCCACCTGCTCCAACGTCTCCATGGCGATACGGCGGTCCGCCGCCCCCGGGCGCCGGAACCATCCCAGGTGGCCGTAGCGCCCCATCAGCACCACGTCGCGGACCGTGGCGGGGAAATCCCAGTCCACGCTGCCGCTCTGCGGAACATAGGCGACCCGCTCCGAGTGGATGCGGACCTCGCCCGCCACGGTCCGCACCAGTTTCAACACGGCCTTGATCAGGGTGCTCTTACCCGCTCCGTTGGGGCCGATGACCGCGGTCAGGCTCCCCCGGGGAATGTCGAGGTCCACGTCCCAGAGCACCGGCTCGATATCGTAGGCGACGGTCAGGTCCTCGACCTGGAGGGCCCAGGGGCTTTCTTCACGCGTCTCCATTTTTATCCATACCTGATTTCATCCATACCTAATTTCACCCATACCTGACCGGAATCGGGGATCACTTCAGGGCGTTCGTGATGGTGTCCACGTTCGCCTTTACGGTCGAGATGTAGGTCTCCGCCCCGGAACCGGCCCCGCCGAGCGAGTCGGAGTAGAGCTCGCCGCCGATGCCCACGTCGAATCCCCGGGCCTTCACCGCGGCCTGGAGGGCCTCTATGGTCTTGCGCGGGACGGAGGACTCCACAAAGACCGCCTTGATTTTACGCTCCACGATGAAGTCGGCCAGAGCGCTGACGTCCGCGGTGCCCGCCTCGGCCGCGGTGCTGATGCCCTGGAGGCCGCGCACCTCGAAGCCGTAGGCCCTCCCGAAATAATTGAAGGCGTCGTGCGCCGTCACCATGACGCGCTGTCCCTCGGGGACCTCCCGAACCCTTTCCTCGATGTAGCGCTGGAGGTCCTCGAGGTCCTTCTCGTACTTCCCGGCATTGGTCCTGTAGTCCTCCGCATGATCGGGGTCCGCTTTCTCCAGCCCGCGGGCCAGCTCCGCGGCGGCGTCCTTCCAGAGTCGGACGTCGAACCAGATGTGCGGGTCCGGGACACCCCCTTCGTCCGTCAGGATATTCGTCCGGTCGATGCCGTCGGCGGCACAGATCACGGTCTTGTTCTGCCGGTTCAGCGCCGCGAAGACGTCCCCCATCTTGCCCTCGAGGTGCAGTCCGTTGTGGACGACGACGTCCGCCCTCCGCATCTTGCCGACGTCCCCCGCGCTGGCCTGATAGAGGTGCGGGTCGATTCCGGGCCCCATCAGGCCGTCCACCACGACGTGGGGACCGCCGACGACTCGGGCCAGGTCGGCGAGCATCGTCGTCGTGGCGACGACCCGCACCTCGGCCCGCCCGACGGCGGCGAACGACAGTAGGAACAGGAGGAGCGTCGGAAGCACCGTCATCCTCTTTTTCATCGTTCTAAAATGTTTCATCGCAAAAAATCTCCTTGTCAGAAATTCTTCTGTGCACAGGAATCGCATAGAAGACGCACTCGATACGTAAAGTTTGATATACAAAACTTTATGCTTGAGAGGATATTCTTATCGACGGAAAAAATCAATGCGTAAAGTTACGTAGCGAAAGCCCCGCCGACGCCCGCGAATCCACATACGATTCTCCTGGAAGTACCCTTATCTTGACACTCCAGGTTTTTTAACCTATGCTCTCTCAAGGGAAGCGAATTGTTTTAAAAGATAATTTGGTTGTTCCTCTCCTGATTTCTTTCGGGCAGAGGGTGCGGTTCTCCGGTTTTCTATACGCTGGTTCGGTGTGCGACGGCTCGCCTGGGCTGGCCGTTCGGAGGTTGTGAGATGGGTTCGAGGAATCGGCTTTTGAAGGAGTTCGGGCGCGTTCGCCCTTCCGTCTCTCCCGTCTGGGGGGCGGCGTTCCTTCTTGTCCTGCTTTTCTGCATATCCTTTTCTCTGGGGCGTTATCCCGTATCGTTGGGGGATTTGTTCCGGGTCCTTCTCTCCCTGCCCCTGGGCGGGGACGGCGGCGTCCCTCCCATGGTACGGTCGGTCGTGCTGAAGGTGCGGATTCCGCGCGTCTGTGCCGCCGTGTTGATCGGGGGGGCGTTGTCCGTCTCGGGGGCGGTCTATCAAGGGCTGTTCCGGAACCCCATGGTCTCGCCCGACATCCTGGGGGCCTCCGCGGGGGCGTGTTTCGGAGCGGCACTGGCCATCCTTTTTTCCCTGCCGTTCATCCTCGTCCAGCTTTCGGCGTTTTGTTTCGGTCTGGCTGCCGTTGCCCTTTCCTATACTATATGTCTGCTCGTGAGCCGCGGCAAGGAGTCGTTGTTGGTCCTGGTGCTGGCCGGCATCGTCATCGCCACGCTCTTCTCCTCACTCGTCAGCCTCGGCAAGTACGTCGCCGATCCCTTCGGAAAGCTGCCCGAGATCACGTACTGGCTGATGGGCGGCCTGTCCTCGGTGACCGGGAAGGACGCACGGCTGCTGCTGCTTCCCTGTGCGTTGGGACTCCTGCCCCTCGTCTTGCTTCGCTGGCAGCTCAACGCCATGGCCTTCGGGGACGAGGAGGCCATGGCCATGGGGCTCGACACCGTGCGCCTGAGGGCCGTCTTCATCTCCGCCGCTACACTGCTGACGGCGGCCTCCGTCGCGGTCGGCGGGATGATCGGATGGATAGGGCTGGTCATCCCCCACCTGGCTCGAATGCTCGCGGGCCCCAATTGCCGGGATTTGATCCCCACCTCCTTTTTGGTCGGAAGCTGCTTTCTCCTCTTCGTCGACAATCTGGCGCGCCTTTTCTTCACGAGCGAGATACCCTTGGGGATCCTGACGTCCTTGATCGGGGCGCCCTTTTTCGTCTACCTCCTCTTCCGGCGTAGGAAGGGATGGGTATGAGGCTCGAGGCCGTGGACGTCCGTGCCGGTTATGGGCAGTGCGATGTCCTGAGCGGCGTATCGTTTGCCCTGGAGACGGGCGAGGCACTTTGTCTGCTTGGACCGAACGGGGTCGGGAAATCGACGCTGTTCAAATCTCTTTTGGGGTTCCTGCCCCTACGCGGCGGCTCGTTCCTGATAGACGGGAAAAGGGTTCCATATCAGGACCGCAAGGGGATGGCGAAGCTCATCGGTTATGTCCCCCAAAGCCACGAGCCCCCCTTTCCCTTCCGTGTCCTCGACGTCGTCGTGATGGGGAGCCTGGCCCGATCCGGAGTCTTTTCGGGCCCTTCGCGGGAGGAATTCGGGCGGGCGGCCCGGATCCTCGACCGGTTGGGGGCCTCTCACCTGAGGGATTGCGTCTATACGGAGATCAGCGGCGGGGAGAGACAGATGGTGCTCATCGCCCGTGCCCTCATGCAGGAGCCTCATTTCCTGGTTATGGACGAGCCGACCGCGAACCTCGACTTCGGAAACCAGATGCGCGTGCTCCAGCAGGTGAGGCTGCTGGCTCGGAGCGGCATGGGGATCATGATGACCTCCCATGTGCCCGATCACGCGTTCTTCTGTTGTTCCCAGGCCGCGATCCTGAGCCCAGGACTTTCTTTCCGGGTCGGAGCTGTCGAGGAGGTACTGACGGAGCCCGCACTGCGGGAGGCCTACGGCATAGACGTACGGATACTCCGGCGGCAGGAAGGCAGGTGGACCATCAAGACCTGTGTTCCGGTTCCGCGGGAGTCATCGGAGGAATGAGGCCGTGGGGCGTCGGAGGACGCCGATTTTGGGAGGTCGGCCGCCACGGCGGTTTAGGCTGGCCCGATACGGAAAGGGGATTTTCGATGATGAGACGATATTTATT
>CAJPSE010000041.1 GCA_905373185.1 uncultured Fretibacterium sp. | reverse complement strand
GTCGGACGCCGCAACGTGGCGGACGTTCCCCAGCCCCGCCGCATCGAGACACTGGCGCATGAGATGCTTCCGGCGCACGTCGCCGACGCGTTCCGGGAAGGGGCAGGGAACCCCCAGACGCTGCGCCGCTCGGCGCGCCGTCTCGACGTAGTAGTCGCAGACCGTCAGGACCCCGTCGAACGACCGGCCGCCCAGCGCCTCCAACATCGGTTCGAGCTCGTTCGTCTCCGCCACGACGACCTCGTCCGCGTACTCCAGCACCGGATGCCCGTCCCGGCCCCAGGAAGAGCGATAACGCCCGGGATCCCGCGTGACCAGCGTGTAGGAATGTCCGAGCTCCGGAATCTTTGGCGGCAGCAGTCTTCCCGTCGCGCCTACCCAGCTCTCCACCATCAGCAGACGGCCCATGGGTCACCTCCGAAGTATTAAGGGTGCGGAAAAACGATATAATCTCCCTGATTGCCGAATGAGGTTGGCCTGGCAAACTTCAAACAGGATACCCCAGGGCGTCTCCGTCGTAAAACGGGATTTTTCGATGGGCTCCATCGGTTTTTTCGGATCTGGATTTTCGATTCTGGATTTTCGATAGGGAAGGGGATGCGTGACATGAACACGGAATTTCTCAGGTCGTTTCTGGACGTCGTCGAGACGGGGAGCTTCACGAGGTCCGCGTGCAGGCTCCACGTCTCCCAGTCCACGATCAGCGGGCGCGTGCAGGAGCTGGAGCGTGAGGTTGGGCAGACGCTGCTCACGCGGCTCCGAGGGCGCGTGGAACCCACGGCGGCGGGGAACGAACTGATCGGCTACGCGGAGAGAATTCTGTCGCTGGAAAAGAGCGCCCTCGAGCGCATCGGAACGATGGGACGGGACCCCGGGCGTCTGCTGGTCGGCTGCGTCCACGCTTTTTTTGATTGTTTTCCGGAGGAGGTGCACAGGCTTCGGAACGCACTGCCCCGCAGCGCGTTCCGTCTGGTCCTGAAACATTCGAGCGAGGTCATCGACAGGGTCCTGAGCGGGGCTTTCGACGTCGGCTACACCCATCACCCCTGCAACCGAGAGGGATATGCCTGCGACCTGCTGTACCGCGACGCGATGCTGCTGGTGACCCGCGGCGCCAACCCCAGGCGCCGCGAGGGCGTTTGCTTGCGGGACCTGCCCGGCCTTCCCATCCTGTACTCCAGCTTCCTGGACACGCATACGGTCAGGCAGCTGTTCGGCCGGCTCCCCAGCTTCGAGCTGGACATCGACGTCGGTAGCAAAATCATCCCCTACGTCCTGGAGGAGGACAAGTACAGCTTCCTGCCCCGCAGGCTGATCGGGGGACATCTGGACTCGGGCGCCCTCGCGGCGGTCCCGCTGCTGGACTTCGAGCTCCCTCCCCTGGAGTACTTCGTCCTGTACTCCTTGACGCACCCACACGCCGAGGCCTTTCGGACGGGCCGGCATTTTTCAGCTTCCCGTGTATAGGCCCATGATGCACAACCATATAATTTTGGGAAGCGCTGTCCAATCCACGAAGCCCCCAATGTTAATTTTTAAGAAAGCGCTGGAGATTTTTGTCTATGGACGTTTTGCACGTTTTCTCTTGATAATATATGCACTTTTGTTTTAATCAGCGCTTTCCTAGAATTCCAGACTGTTTTCATTCAGAAGGAAATCAAAGATGTTCAGGATCAGGGTTCCCGATTCCGTAAACCTCTGAGATGCTGCGTCCTTGGCGATAATGATCTTCTTGAAGGAGTCCGGAATGCGAACCAGAGAGCCCTCCTCCTGTCCCAATTTCTCATGGTCCGGGATTGCGAATGTGGACTGGATATAGCATCGCTTCGACCCCTTGTTGCAGACAAAATCCACTTCGAGTTGTTTCCTTACGGCATGGCCCTTCGAGTTTTTTTCCGTGCAGGTCACCAATCCCACATCCACATTGTATCCTCGGATTTTCAGTTCGTTGAAAATGATATTCTCCATCGTATGGTTATCCTCCAACTGGCGAAAATTCAGCCTTGCGTTTCTCAGGCCGATATCCGTGAAATAATATTTCAGTGGAGTGTTGATATATTTTTTCCCTTTTATATCGTATCGCTGTGCCTTATCGATCAAAAACGCATCACAGAGATAATCCAGATACTTTTTAACGGTTACGGGACTTATGACCTTCCGCTTCATGCTCTTGAACGTATCGGAGAGCTTTTTGGGATTGGTGAGCGAGCCGATTGCAGAGGATATGATATTGAGCAGGTCTTCCAATTCATCCTGATTGCGTATGTTATTTCTCCCAATGATGTCCTGGATATAAGTCTCCTCGAACAACCTCTTCAAAAATGAATTTTTCTGCTCCTCTTCCGTATAGGTGAGGATAGAGGGCAACCCGCCATAAAGCATGTATTCGTTCCAGCCGTCATATTTCGATTCTGGATAAACGGACATGAATTCCGCAAAGCCGAGAGGGTATATACGAACCTCATCTCCCCGGCCACGAAATTCGGTGATAACGTCCTTTGAAAGGAATTTAGCGTTGCTTCCGGTCACATAGACGTCCGCATTTTCGATCCGAATCAAGCCATTGAGCACCGATTCAAAGTCATCTAAAAGCTGAATCTCGTCCAGAAGGATATAATACAATCCGTCATCCTTGAGCTGTTCTTCCATAAAAGGGTAAAATACATGCGGATCGCGGTATCTCTCGTTCTTGAAGGAATCGAAGGCTATCTCAATGATATGCTGCTGGTCTATCCCATGTTCCATCAGATAATTCTTGAAGAGAGTAAACAGAAGATATGACTTCCCGCATCGCCTGATTCCGGTGACTACCTTTATCAGTCCGTTATGTTTTCGCGAAATCAGTTTTTTCAGATAGGCGTCCCTCTTGATCTCCATAAGTCCCTCATCACAGTAAAAATTTCTGTTCCCAAGTGCAAATATTTTTACTGGAGTATAGCGTACGGTATCCATTCAAACAAGATGCTAATGAAAATATCTGCATTCAGGCGCAGATATTTTCATTACAATGGGAGGATACCTTCGGTTCCACGATTCTGTGAACTTCAACCGAACGCGTTTCATGCTCTCCTGGCCAGGATAAAAAATCACGCAATAAAACCATACGCGGCCGCGAAACCCACGGGGAGCGGGAACCCCTCTGAGGGAAATCAAAAGAGCATACATAAATTTGCCTCCCCTGAAAAGGGGAGGCAAATTTTCATCCGTTTTTATAAGCGCGATTGCCCCGACCGACAGAGCACACACAACCGCGACGCGCTGGCATCGTCTCCGACTCAGCTCCGGCAGCTACCGTACGGGGGAGCTCCTTCCCGATATCTTGCCCTAATACAGCGCCCGGAAGGGCGCCTCAATCATCCGCATCAGGATGCCCAGGAACTCCGCTGCCGGAGCGCCGTCCACAATCCTGTGGTCGTGCGACAGCGACAGCGCCATCATCGGCCGGATGCGGACCTCCCCGTCTACAGCGGCCGGCATGTCCCTGGTGCGGCCGATGCCCAGAATGGCCGCCTGAGGCGGGTTGATGATCGGTGTAAAGTGCTCTGTCGAACGGTATCCGCCCAGGTTCGTCAGGGTAAAGGTCCCTCCGATGAAATCCGTCTCCGTCAGGCGGTTCTCCCGCGCCCGCGCCGCCAAGTCCCTGATCTCCGCGCTGATCTCGCGGAGCCGTTTCTTGTTGGCGTCGCGCACGACGGGCACCACCAGGGCGTTTTCCAGCGCAATCGCTATCCCCATGTGGACGTTGCGGTAGATTTTAATCCCATCCGGCTCCATGAGCGAGTTGAAGATCCTCTTCTTCTCCAGGGCCCGGGCGACGAGCAAGACGAGAAGGTCCGTCACGGAGACCCTTTCGCCCTCCGGCAGCCCCTCGTTGATGGCCCGCCTCGCGGCCAGCAGTTCCGTCATGTCCACGCTGGCGTGATGGTCGACCTTCGGGACCTCCAGCCAGCTCTTCAGCATGTTCTCCCCGATGACCTGACGCAGCCCGGCGTAGGGCATGACCTCCAACACCTCAGGCTCGGCCGGGGCCGATGGAGCAGGGATGCCCTGCACCAAGGCCTTTTCCACGTCCTCGCGCACAATACTGCCGTTCGGCCCCGTACCCACGAGGCGCGACAGGTCGACGCCGTGTTGCTCGGCCAGCTTGCGGGCCACGGGTGTCGCCCTCGGCCTTTTCTCGCTGGAGCCCGGAACCGGGCCCGGCGCGGACACCGGCGCAGCGGGCTTCGCCGCCTCGGCGGCCGGTGCCGGTCCCACCGCGTCGGGAACGCTCTCGCCGGCCGCCCCAATATAGCCCATCACCCCACCCACGGGAAGCTGCGTGCCGACGGGAGCCGCGATCCTCAGAAGCACCCCCTCCACCGCGGCCTCGAGCACGTTTGTGATCTTGTCCGTCAACACCTCCGCGATCGCCTCGCCCTTTTTGACGAGATCGCCCTCTTTCTTGAGCCATTTACCTATCCTGCCGACCTTCATAGTGAGCCCCAGCTTGGGCATTGTGATCTCGGTTGCCATGGGTGACCTCCAGCACTCTTCGTTGTCGTTATAGATGAATCCCCAGCACGTCCGGCCGACTGAAGAAGCCGCCGGCAACGGCATTCCTGAGAGCCCGATCCGGGACTACCACGTTCGGGCCGTCCCGATCCAAACGAATCTCCCCCCGATCCCCCTCCCGGAACTCCACCTCCCGCTCGCCGTCCAAGGCGACAATACAGGGGACGGGCGCGATCTCCACGCTCTCTCCAAGCTTCATACGGCGTGGAGCGGACGTTCCGACCGGAAGCAGGAGCCCCGGGGCGATGGCGGCCACCCGGTCCCGCTTCGAGGGATCCAGGACGATGGAGGCTCCCCAGGGATCGTGGACGGTCACGGGATCCAGCGTGCCCAATAGGGAGGCGATGCCGATATTATGGGGCTCGCCGCGCGTCAGGACCGCCATGCACATGTCCTCCACCTCCCACATCGCGCGGGAGGCGACGAACGGGTTGTCCAGAACCACCGCATCGATCAGGGCGATGTCCGCGGGGATTCCGTTCCGAAACACCGTGAGGCGTTTTGCGCGGTACACGGCGTCCGGTCCGGCGCAGCCCCGTGCGACGACGCCGGCGGCAATCCCTGCGATCGTCCCCTCCAGAAAGAGGGGAAAGACGTTGTTCGTCCCCGTGGAGATGGGGAGCAGGGGGACGTCTCCGCAGCATTTGGCGACCATGCGATTCGTCCCATCGCCCCCCATCGTCACGATGCATGCCGCTCCGATCTCCGCAAGAGCAGCCGCAGCATTGCTGGAGTCGAGCTGAGTCGCCGTCAGCTCCATCTCCAGCGGCGCAACCTCCAGCCTCAGGGAGTCCTGGCTGCGCATGCCCTCGACCGCTTTTTCGACGATGCCGTAGTAGTCCGGCATGTAGAGCACGCGCCCGACCCCCGTTCCCGAAAGGGCGAGCAGCACCCTGCGGACGATATTCACCTTCTCCTGATTGTCGAAGACCGTACCGTAGGCGACCAGGCGACGAATATCCTTTCCGGAGGCCGGATTGGCGATGATTCCCACCGTCGTGGGCGCTGCCATCCGCGTATCCTGCCGGTCCGGGGCTCAGCCCCGGACCAGTTCCTTCGCCGCAGCGACGATACGTGCCTCGTCGGGAATCCAGAGTTTCTCCAGGACGGGGCTGAAGGGAATGGGAGTATCGGGGGCGGCGACGCGTTTGACGGGGGCATCCAGGAAGCCGAACCCCTCATCCGCAATGACGGCGGCGACCTCCCCGCCGAACCCTCCGGTCTTGACGGCCTCGTGCACCACCACCGCGCGTCCGGTCCTCTCCACGGAGCCCAGCAGGGTCTCCTTGTCAAGGGGCGTGAGGGTCCGCAGGTCCACGACCTCCGCATCGATGCCCTCCGCCGCCAGCATCTCGGCCGCGGCAAGGGACTTCGGCACCATGGCGGACCAGGCGATGAGGCTGACGTCCTTGCCGGAGCGCTTGATGTCCGCCTTGCCGATCGGGACGATGTACTCTCCCTCCGGGACGTCGCCCTGCACCCCCAGCATCAGCTTGTGCTCCAGGTAGACAACGGGATTGTCGTCGCGGACGGCGGCCTCCATGAGCCCCTTGGCGTCCGCCGGCGAGGCCGGCATGACGACCTTGATGCCCGGAATGTGAGTGAACCACGCCTCGTTGGACTGAGAGTGCTGGGCCGCGGCTGAGACACCCGCGCCGACGGGCGCACGGATCACCATCGGGATCTTCGTCTTTCCGCCGAACATGTAGCGCATCTTGGCCGCCTGGTTGTAGAGCTCGTCCAGGCAGACGCCCATGAAGTCGGCGAACATGATCTCCACGATCGGACGCAGCCCCGTAGCGGCTGAGCCCACACCGAGCCCCATGATCGCCGTCTCGGTGACCGGCGTGTCCACGACGCGTTCCTTGCCGAACTCGTCCAGTAGGCCCGCCGTCACGCCAAAGCAGCCGCCGAAGATCCCCACATCCTCCCCTGCCAGAAACACATTGGGATCCCTGCGCATCTCCATGCGGATGCCGTCCCTTATCGCTTCGCTGCAACTCATCTGAGCCATCGTTTTCACCCCTCCTTTTCGGAACGCGCTCAGGCCAGCACGTCGGTGAGCAGCTCACTCGGCGCGGGGTCGGAGCCGCTCTCCGCAAACCGAACCGCGGCCTCGACCTTCTGAACGATCTCCTTCCGCATGGACTCGAGCTCGTCCCCGGACGCGTACTTCAGCTCCTCCAGGCGCTTCTCGAGACGCGGCAACGGGTCCTTGGCGACCCAGCTCTTCTGCTCCTCGGGATCCTTGTACTTCCCGGGATCACCCTCGAAATGGCCACGCTGACGCCAGGTTTTGCACTCGATCAGGCTCGGCCCGTCGCCCTTCCGGGCGTTTTCGATCGCCGCACTCGCCGCCTCGTAGACGGCCATGACGTCGTTGCCGTCCACGCTCGCACCCGGTATGCCGTATCCCTCGGCCCGGTCCGCGATGTCGTTGATATTCATGCCCGCCTTCTGATAGTTGGAGATGCCGTACATGTTGTTCTCGCAGACGAAGACGACCGGCAGTTTGTGGATGGAGGCGAAGTTGATCCCCTCGTGGAACGTCCCCCGGTTCGAGGCTGCGTCCCCGAAGAAGCAGACTACCACGTCGCCGGTCTTACGGTATTTGCATGAGAACGCCGCGCCGACGGCAATCGGGAACCCCGCCCCCACGATTCCGTTGGCCCCGAGGATACCCAGGTTCACGTCGGCAATGTGCATGGATCCCCCCTTGCCCTTGCAATAACCCGAGGCCTTCCCGAAGACTTCGGCCATCATCAGGTTGACGTCGCCCCCCTTGGCCAGCAGGTGTCCATGCCCGCGGTGGGTGCTGGTGATGTAGTCGCTCTCCTTCAGATTGGCGCATACCCCCGTGGCGACGGCCTCCTCCCCCACGTAGAGGTGGACGAAACCCGGGATCCTTCCGGCCGCGAAGAGCTCGGCCGCCTTCAGTTCGAAGGAACGAATCATGAACATCGTCCTGTACATGTCCAGGAGTTTCTCTTTCGTGACCTTCATGCCCTTACCTCCTTAATCTGTCATTCACCTCGAACCCTGCCATTCACTCCACGCAGACGGTCAGGGACACCAGCGCCACCACGATGGAGCTGCCCTCTCCCAGCTGGGGGAGCTGGATCCCCTCCGCGACCATCCCTCCCTCCCGAACCTCGAGCTCCACCTTGCCGAAGGGAACCGACCCGGCCACCCGTTCCCTGTCCAGCCGCTCCGGCGTGGGGCAGCACACCTTCAGGTGAATGAACATGTCCTCCGGACGCTTCAATCCGGCCACCTCGAAGAGGCCGCAAAGGCAACTTCTGGACACGGCGTCGCGCACCGCCCGCATCGCCGCCTTCGTGACATCCCCTCCATGAAGATCCGACCCCATACCCAGCTCCACAATGAAACGCCTCATTGGCGTACCCCTCCCGCCTCAATATTGAATCTATTTTTAAGCGACGAAAATACCCTACAATAGTTATGACTCTGGTTACGATTTTGAAAAAGATTCGCACGAAGTTATAGCATATTTTTTATCTTTATGCTATATTTTATACCGTAGGAGTTGAAAAATCAATGGGGGCACAAAGCAATATCATAAAAAATAACATATTAATAGAAAGGATATCATTCGAACAGGACGGGCAAGGCAAGACGAAGGGGACAGCTGCGCCTAACGAAGGATTCGAGTACGGCTCCCTCGAGTGGTGGCACGAGACGGTGGACATCGAGAAGCTGGATGAGCTCCTGCGAAGTTTTGCCCGTCTCTTCCAAGTGGGCGTTTGCCTGCTGACCCCGAAGGGGCAGAAGGTCATCTTGGTGAGCGTCTCGGAGTTCTGCGACTACGTGCACTCGATACGCAAGGGAAAGGCCATCTGCGACGCGTGCGACAAAAGGGCCCTGCGGACCTCGCTGAAACAGGGGGACATTCATATTTACACCTGTTCCAACGGCCTCACCGATCTGTGCGCCCCCCTTCATATCAACGGCCGCCTCGCGGGCTTTCTGGCCTCGGGGCAGGTCCAGCCCGGGCTCACCGGCGACGCGGAGCTCGAGGCCATCTCGAGACGGTGGACCTTTGTGAGAAACGACGAGGAGCGCACTTTTCTGATGGAAAAGTATCGGCAGCTTCCCGTCATGAATGAGACGGAGCTGAAACGTGCGCTCGAGATCATACGCCTGCTCTCCACCCAGATTGTCGAACTGTGCGAGATCAATCTGGCCCGGCAGAAGATCCTGGAACAGAGCCTTCTGCTCTCCCAGCAAAGGCAAAAGAGCGCGGGCATGGAGCACGCACTCCACCGCGCCCAGCTGAAGGCTCTGAGGAGCCAGATCAACCCACACTTCCTCTTCAACAGCCTGAACTGCATCGCGCGCCTCGCCCTGTTCGAGGCGGCGGAGAGGACGGTGGAGATGACCGAGCAGCTCGCGGACTATCTGCGCTACACACTGCAGGAACAGGGAGAACACGGATTGGTCTCTCTCGGCGAGGAGCTCCAGTGCGTGCGCAGCTATCTTGCCATATACCGTGTGCGGTTTGGAGACCGCCTCTCCTTCTTCATCAAGGAGGATCCGGAGGTCCGGGAGTGCTTGGTGCCCTTCATGCTGATCCAGCCCTTGGCGGAGAACGCCCTGATCCATGGGCTCGAACCCTCGCTTCGGGAGGGCAGGCTCTTGCTGACGGCGAAAAAAGACGGGAATGCCATTCACGTCGTCCTGAGGGACAACGGGGTGGGGTTCAAGGCAAGCGGCTTTCGGGAGGGGATGGGGTTGGCGAACGTCCGAAAGCGGCTGAGTCTCTACTATGGGAAGTCCGCATCCCTGGACGTCCGAAGCGTCCCTTGCGGAGGAACCCGTGTCGAGCTGCGTCTCCCGGAGAGGCCGGTGAACCTTCCATGATCCCGGAGACCGCGCCGCTCGATGCCGAGCTCCACGGCATTCCTCCTCTGAGGGCGCTCGTCGTCGAGGACGAGAAGCTGGAGCGCGATGCCCTGGTCTTACTGCTTCACGGCTTTTTCCCGGGGCTCGAGATAGAGGAGGCGGGAAGCGTCCCGGAGTTCGAGCGACTTGCCCGGGAACGTTCTCCGGACATCGTGCTGCTGGACATCAACCTTCCCGGCGGGAACGGAATGCTGGCCCTGGAGGAACTGCGCGGTGAAGGGCTCGGCGCCCAAGTCATGGTCGTCACGGCCCACAACACCCTTGCCAACCTGAACCGGGCCCTTGAGGACGAGGTCGTCACCCTCCTCCTCAAGCCGGTGAGGGCCCAGGCGCTGCGGGAGGCCGTGGAGAAGTGCATCCGTCGCCGGGAGGAGGAGATTCACCGGACTGCGCGCATCGAGGCGCTGGAACGGGGGCTCAGGGAGGCGCTCGAGGAACTGGCGGAGCGCAGGGGCCTCCCCTCCCCACCCCCTGGAATACGGGACGATGCGGTGTGCTCCCCCGTGCGGAGGGCTATGGCATTCATCCGGGAGGCGCCCGGCAAGGCCTCCCTGGAGGAGACGGCGAAACACGTCGGGGTCAGCCCGGGACACCTCAGCCGCCTGTTCCGGGAGGAGGGCATCCGTTTCATGGACATCCTGAAGGACGCCAGAATGCAGCGGGCTCGCGATCTCCTCCTCTCGGGGGCCTCGGTGCGGCGGGCCGCCCGGGAATCGGGGTATGGCAACGTCGCTTACTTCGGTCTCGCCTTCAAGAGGGCCTTCGGGGTCACTCCGGGGGCATTGCAGAGAGGGTCCGCGCCGCCGGAGGAGGATTCGTCCGAGGAGGGCTCCGGCTCCTGAACGGGGCATCCGAATTCACACAGTAAGGGAGGAAGGATTATGGCGAAAGGGTCGAAGAGGGTCGTAGTCATAGGCGGAGGGACCGGGGGGTACGTCGCCGCACTGCGCGCCGCGCAGCTGGGGGCCTCCGTCATCCTCGTGGAGAAGAACGCCCTGGGAGGGACATGCCTCAACAGGGGCTGCATTCCGACCAAGGTCCTGCTCCACACGGCGGAGCTGGCCTCTGCCGCCCGGGAGGGGGAACCCCTCGGGCTCTTCGTCAAGGAGGCCCGCGTCGATTGGAGTGTGTTGATGCGGCATAAGGAGGAGGTTGTCGCACGCCTCGTCGAGGGGGTCGGCTTCCTTCTGGGGGCCAATGG
>CAJPSE010000040.1 GCA_905373185.1 uncultured Fretibacterium sp. | reverse complement strand
CATGGATTCCTACAACGGGCTGGGGCTGTCGGTCCGCCATGTGGACGCCTCGGAGCTCTTCCTGGGCAAGCTGGCCGGGGTGACCGACCCGGAGAAAAAGCGCCGCATCATCGGGGGGCTCTTCATCGAGGTGTTCGACGCCGAGGCGGCGAAGGTCGGCCGCGTGGACTGGCTCCTGCAGGGAACGATCTATCCCGACGTCATCGAGAGCGGCAGCAAGAAGGGCTCGGTGCTTATCAAGTCGCACCACAACGTGGGCGGGCTGCCGGAGAAGATGAAGCTCCGCCTGCTGGAACCGCTCCGGGACCTCTTCAAGGACGAGGTCCGGGAGCTGGGGCGCCTCATCGGCGTGCCGGACGCCATCGTGAACCGACAGCCCTTCCCGGGCCCCGGGCTCGCGGTGCGCTGCCTTGGCGAAATCACGAGGCCGCGCCTCGACACGCTGCGCGCCGCCGACGCGATCTTTCGCGAGGAGCTGCAGAGGGCGGGGCTCTACGAAAAGATCTGGCAGTCCTTCTGCGTCCTGCTCCCCGTGCGGACGGTCGGCGTGATGGGGGACGGCCGCACCTACAACGAGGTGCTGGCGCTCCGCGCGGTGAACTCCCAGGACGCCATGACGGCCGATTGGGTGCGCATCCCGCCGGAGGTCCTGGATGTGACAGCCCGGCGCATCTGCAACGAGGTACGCGGGATCAACCGCGTGGTGCTGGACGTGACCTCGAAGCCGCCCGCGACTATTGAGTGGGAATGAATTGGAGGCAGGGTGTTATGAAATTTGCATTTCTGATTATGGGAGATTTCAATATCGAGGCGGACAGGGCGTCGATTCATGACGGTACGGCCCGGATCGTCGGCGTCGCGAGCATAGGGGAGGCGAAGGAGGAGGCGCTCAGGCTGGAGCGCGAGGGCGTCGGCTGCATAGAGCTCTGCGGCGCTTTCGGCGAGGACGGAGCGAGAGCGATCATCGAGGCGACGGGAAACAGGATTCCTGTCGGCTATGTCACGCATTTCCCGGAACAGGACGAGGTGTATCGCACCGCCTTTTCCGGCTGAACGCCCTCCGGTTCGCGGGGCTGGGTTTTTGAGGAGGATCTGAATTCCATCCCCGCAGCCCCTGGGAACGTGAAACGAGAATACAAATGGACTCATTTGCACGCTCTTTGCCCAAGGGGCTCGACTTCCGGGAGGCTCAGAACGACGATGTTCTGCGGATTGCGGAACACCTGAACAATCGCTCCCGGAAGTCTCTTGGCTTTCGTGCCCCTAATGAGGCATTTTTCATTCTAGATGTATAATAGCTACTAACGTGTGGCAAGCTCTTTCACTCGAGAGTCGCGAGTGTTGACTAAAATGGGCGGTCGTTAGCTCTTTTTCGGCAAATGACCTCACCTGCATTTTAAGACATATACATTCTGTCCCAGCTTTATGAGTTGCCACACGTTACTTTATTCTGAGAGGATTTTGCCATGAAAAGCTTCCATGATATAAAAACAAGAAATCAACTGGCAGACTATCTCAACATACGGCGAAGTACTTTAACCTATATTTTATACATTAAAAATGTTAATAGCTACTATACTTCATTTGAAATACCTAAGAGAAACGGAGAAACGAGACAAATTAGGGCTCCGATGGGTTCTTTGAAGAGTGTACAAAAAAAACTTGCAAGCGCACTTTTGGAATACAAAAAGGAAATAGAAAAGCAAGGAAAAGGAATATATCCTCTTATTTCGCATGGATTTGAGAGAGAAAGAAGTATTATTACAAACGCAAAACCTCATAGGAATAAACGTTTTGTGCTGAATCTGGACTTGGAGAATTTTTTTGGTAGTTTTCATTTTGGCCGAGTGAGAGGTTTTTTCGAAAAAAACAGAGTCCTTCCTCTACCGCACGAAGTAGCGACTGTAATTGCACAGTTAACTTGTTTTGAAGGTTCTTTGCCTCAGGGAGCCCCCACTTCACCGATTATCACAAATTTAATTTGTCGAATATTGGATAAGCGGCTAATAAAGATAGTCCAAAAGTATAAGTTACATTATACTAGATATGCTGACGATTTGACCTTCTCCACAAACGACAAGCTTTTCTTAGAAAACAAAAATGAATTTTTATTGGAATTAGAAAGCGAAATCATATCTGCAGGCTTTAAAATTAACAATAAAAAGACAAGGCTACAATGTAAAGACGCTAGACAAACAGTTACTGGATTAGTTGTTAATAAAAAAATAAACGTCAGCCATGCATATTATAGAACAACTAGAGCAATGGCGCATTCATTTTATTCCAAGGGTGAGTTTACTATTGATGGCGAGTCCGGCACCATGGCGCAACTAGAGGGTAGATTTTCTTTTATAACCCAAATTGACAAGTACAATCTGGATCTGGATGGTAAAAAAATTAACTTTAGAGAATTAAATGGACGAGAAAAAGAATATCAAAAGTTTCTTTTTTATAAATATTTTTTGGGAATTCATGTGCCATTAATTGTAACAGAAGGAAAAACAGATATAATATATATGCGTTCTGCGCTTAAAAATCTTTATGAAAAATATCCTAGATTAATAACAAGAAACACAAAAAGCGATTTTATGTTCAGGATAGCCTTTCTGGGAAAAACAAAAAATATAGAAAATTTTTTGGGAATACAACAGGATGGAGCCGACACGATGCAAGTTATTTATAAGTATTTTACTGGCAGAGAGGAAAGGAAGAAAAAGAAGAAGTCAATTTACGAGTATTTCGATAAAGTTGGGGCCTTTAAGCCCCGCATGCCGGTGTTTTTATTGTTTGACAATGAATTGCAACCCAAAACCAAGCCTTTGTATAAATTTATGAATTCTGTATTTAAAAAAGATGATATTGAACAAAACAAAAAGAAGTTACAAAATGATTGTTATCTAAAGTTGCCAGAAGCTAGGAATTTATATCTTCTTACAATTCCCTTAACCGGAGATAGAAAAGAAGCTGAAATTGAACACTTATTTCCAGAAGAAGTATTGGAAATGGAAATTAAAGGGAAAAAGTTTGTTCTTTGCAATCAGGATGGTAGGGGAGAATATTATGACAAAAAAGATTTTGCCAGATATGTAAGTTCAAACTACCAAAATGTAGATTTCAAGAATTTTGAACCTGTTCTAGGCGCGATTGATGCTGTAATGGCAAATCCAGAGGATAGCGATTCATATGCATAGCTATTTTTATCAATAATAGAGGGTGTGAGTTCGAATCTGCAGGTTATGGTAGCCTTATGAGGAATAAAGTGTGTTGTTGCATAGGTTGCGCCAGCTTTCATTTTGCACCCGTCAGAAACAGCGGAAAACGTGCAAAACCTGTCTTTGCCACGCGTTAAAATTTTGCCTGCGGTTTTGGGGTCCATCAAGGCAATGTCGCTCACAGCAATTTTAAAGTGCTCAATGCCGTTCTAAGACTCATCCTGATGGGACAGGGGCCTTAAATAAAGGGGACCTCGATCTGTCGGCAAGTCCCGAGGAGGATGGACCACCAAGATTCATCTGGTTGCCGCGGGGCCCGATTGTCCGTTGATTTTTTGTCTCTCGCCCGGTAATGCCCATGACGGCCCGGAAGGCCTCAAGTTGATAGGGATGCTTGGGGAGTTGTTGGTTCCCGGATGCAAATTGTTGATGTATAAGGCCTATTGTGGAGCCGCGGCAGGGGCACGCTGGCGTCGGGAAGATGGGATGGCCTGTTGAAAAAAGGCGGGAGGGGTATCGATGGATTACGCGAAGGAATCCTTGAGGCTTCATGAAAAGTGGAAGGGTAAGATCGAGGTGGCGGCGACCGTTCCCGTGGACACCCGGGAGGCCCTCTCTCTGGCCTACACCCCGGGGGTCGCCCAGCCGTGCCTCGAAATTCGGAAGGACGTCGACAAGAGCTACGAGCTGACGCGCCGGCACAACCTGTGCCTGGTCGTCACCGACGGCAGCGCCGTCCTGGGCCTTGGGGACATCGGACCCGAGGCCGGCATGCCCGTCATGGAGGGGAAATGCGTCCTCTTCAAGGCGTTCGGCAAGGTGGACGCCTTCCCCCTGTGCGTGAGGACGAAGGATGTGGACGAGTTCGTCCGGACCGTATACAACATCTCCGGCTCCTTCGGCGGCATCAACCTCGAGGACATCGCCGCCCCGCGCTGCTTCGAGATCGAGCGCAAGCTGAAGGAGAAATGCGATATCCCCATCTTTCACGACGATCAGCACGGCACGGCCGTCATAACCCTGGCGGGGCTGATCAACGCCCTCAAGGTCGTCGACAAGGGGATTGGGGACATAAAAGTCGCCGTCAGCGGCGCCGGGGCCGCCGCCATAGCTATCACCAGGCTGTTGCTCTCCGCGGGGGTGCGCGACATCACGCTCTGCGACCGCACGGGCGCCATCTACAAGGGACGGGAGAAGGGCATGAACTGGATCAAGGAGGAGATGGCCGAGGTGACGAACCCCCGCGGGCTCCACGGCACGACCGCCGATGTCATGAAGGGGGCGGACGTGTTCATCGGCGTCTCGGCCCCGGGCTCCGTGACGCAGGAGATGGTCCGCGGCATGGCGCGCGATCCCATCGTCTTCGCCTGCGCCAACCCGGTGCCGGAGATCTTCCCCGACGAGGCCAGGGCTGCGGGCGCGAAGGTCGTCGCCACCGGCCGCAGCGATTTCCCCAACCAGATCAACAACGTGCTGGCGTTCCCGGGGATCTTCCGCGGAGCCTTCGACGTGCGCGCCAGCGACATCGACGAGGAGATGAAGATGGCTGCGGCGTACGCGCTTGCGGAGCTGGTCTCCGCGGATGAGCTGAGCGCGGACTTCATCATTCCCACGGCCTTCGACCCCCGCGTGGGGCCCGCCGTGGCCGGGGCCGTGGCGGATGCGGCCAGGAGGACGGGGGTCGCCAGGATCTGAGCCCCGCGTCCCTCGCCTGGCGGAGGGGCCTCGCTTGAAAAGCCCGATTCGTTATAGTATATTGTGAAAGGTGCCGAGCGGATCGGGGTTTTTGCGGCGGCTGTATTTTTTCCGTTTTCGACGGATCCGTGATGGTTCTGTGGAGCACGCAGATTCGGGAGGGAAAAATGATGAGGAAGAGCGTTTGGATGGCCCTGGCGGTAAGCGCGGCCCTGCTCCTGGGGGCTCCCGCCTCCTTTGCGGGCGAGCATAAGATCTCGGGGAGCTTCCTGATGGGCACGGGGAGCGCCACGGGAAACTACTACGCTTTCGGAAGCGCGCTGGCGCAGGTCATCAACCGGTATACGGGGGCCAACATCACCGTGAGCTCCACGGGGGGGTCCGTGGAGAACGTGCGGCTCCTCAAAAAGGCCGATATCGAACTCGCCCTGGTGCAGACCGACGTCAACAGTTACGCGCTGGACGGCGTGGAACAGTTCGCCGACGGCGCCGTGAACAACTTCTCCGCGATCACCGCCTGTTACCCCGAGATGGTCCAGATCGTCGTCAGCAAGGCCAGTGGAATCAAAAGCGTGCCCGACATGCGCGGCAAGCGCATCTGCGTCGGAGCCGTCGGCTCGGGGTACGAGGTTGCGGCAAGGCAGATCCTGGGCATCTACGGCATGACCTACGACGATATCGACGAGCGCTTCCTCAGCCAGTCCGAGGCGAAGAACGCGCTCCAGGACGACCAGATCGACGCCTTCTTCATGTGCTCGGGGTACCCCAACGCGAACGTTACCGAGCTGTCCCTGACGGGCAAGATAGACGTCATCTCCATCGACGACGGGCACATCTGGCTGCTGCTGGAAAAGTACCCCTTCTATGCCGAGTATGCGACGCCGGACGACCAGTACAAGCTGGGCCATCCCGTGAACTCGGTGGCGGTGATGTCCATGCTCGTGGCGCTGAAGGAGCTTGGCGAGGACGACGTCTACGCCATCACGGAGGCCATCTATGAGAACCTCGGCGAGCTCCGCGGGGTGAACAGGAAGGCGGAGCACATGTCCCTGGAGAATCCCTTCCGCGGCATTCCGGGCAACATCCACCCCGGCGCGGCCCGTTTCTACAAGGAGAAGGGCATCGAGATCCCCAACATGTAGTCAGATGTGCATTTCGGGCTGAACCCCTCTTTCGTTGCCTGCCTCCGTTCCGGCAGGCCGGGGTTCGGCCCTGTTTTTTTGCAGGAGGGTGGCGGCGTTGAACCTTTTCAACCATCAAAAAAACAATCATAAAAACTCCAATCACGAAAACTCCAATCGTGAAAAATCCCATCGCGAAAAATTGAATGAAGTCCCCACAGACGTCGATCTGTCCGAGCTGGAACGCGATTCGCGCTATCGCGTCTTCTCCGGGGGCATGAGCGTCTTCGTTACGGCAGTCCTGGTGCTCTTCGCTGTCTTTCAGCTTTACGCCTCGCTGAGCGGGCGTCTGCCGCAGCAAATTCTGCGCTACGGACATCTCGGCTTCGCCGTCGGCCTCGCCTTCATCCTCTATCCTGCGACGAAGAAATCGAGCCGCCGGAGGATCAACCCCCTGGATATACTCTTCGCCGCCGCATTTTTGGCGGTGATCGCCTACTTCATCGTCAACTTCAAGGCCCTTCAGCTTCGCGCCGGCGACTACACGATAATGGACACCGTCATGGCGGGCGTCGGCCTGTCCCTGGTGCTCCTGGCCTGTTGGCGCGTAGTGGGGCCCCCCATCGTGATCATCGCGCTGTGCTTCATCCTCTACGGCCTGATGGGGTCGCGCGGCTTGATAAGGATAGAGATGCCCGGGTTCCTGGCGCAGAGGGGCTATCTGCTGCCGCGCATCCTCACGCACCTCTTCATCACGACCGAGGGCGTCATCGGCAACCCCATCGGGGTCTGTTCGACGTACATCTTCCTGTTCATCCTCTTCGGGGCCTTCCTCGAGAAGACGGGGATCGGCCAGTTCTTCATCGACCTCGCCAACGCCCTGGCGGGATGGGCGGTTGGCGGCCCGGCGAAGGTGGCGGTGCTGTCGTCGGCCCTTCAGGGCACCGTGTCGGGCTCCTCCGTGGCGAACACCGTGTCGACGGGGTCGTTCACCATCCCCCTGATGAAATCCCTGGGCTACGAACCGGAGTTCGCCGGGGCTGTCGAGGCCGCGGCGTCCACGGGCGGGCAGATCATGCCCCCCGTGATGGGGTCGGCCGCATTCCTGATCGCCGAGTCGGTGGGGGTCCCCTACCCGCAGCTCATGTTGACGGCGCTGATTCCCGCCCTGCTGTACTTCGCGGGGATATGGATCATGGTGGACTTCGAGGCGCGGCGCAAGGGGCTGAAGGGCCTGCCGCGCGAAGAACTGCCGCCGACAAGGCCCCTGCTCCTGCGGAAGGGGCACCTCGTCCTGCCGCTATGCGCCATCATCTATTTCATGCTGTCGGGCTTCACCATCACCCGGTCGGCGTTGTGGGGCGTCCTTATTGCCGCCGTGGTTCCCTTTCTGCGGAGGAGCACCTGGGTCTCCCCCAGGCAGGTCCTCGCGGCGCTGCCCCTGGCCGCGCGCAACGTCGTCTCGGTGGCCACGGCCTGCGCCACGGCGGGCATCATCGTGGGGATGGTCACGCTGACCGGCCTGGGACAGAGGATCGGCGCCGGGATGTTCCAGGTCGTCGGGGGCAACGTGTTCCTGGGGCTTGGCTGCGCCATGGTCACGTCGCTGGTGCTCGGCATGGGGGTGTCCACCACCTCGAACTACATCATCACGTCGACCGTGGCCGCGCCGATCCTGATTCAGCTGGGCATCCCCCTTCTTGCGGCCCACATGTTCTGCTTCTACTTCGGCATCATCGCGGACATCACGCCTCCCGTGGCGCTGGCCGCCTATGCCGGCTCGGCCATCGCCAAGGGCAATCCCTTCAAGACGGGGGTCAACGCCTCGAAGCTGGCCATCGCCGCCTTCCTGGTGCCCTACATGTTCGCGCTCAACCCCAAGCTCATCATGATCGGCGGGACCTTCGCCGAGGCCCTGCCCATGATCCTGACCGCCCTTGTGGGGCTGTTCGGGATCGGTGGTGGCCTCATCGGCTACCTCAATGCCCCGATAAAATCCTACTGGCGCCTGCTTCTGATCGCCGGCGGGCTGGGGCTTCTTATTCCCGGGACGACGAGCGACCTGGTCGGGGTGGTGCTCATCCTGACCGTTTACTTCTTCCACCTACGCGGAAGGAAGAGCGCATGAACCCGGATAGACTGCCAATGGCCGCCGAAACGAGAGAGAGTGGCTGGAGATGAGGCTCTTCATGGTGCGCCACGGGGAGACGGCCTGGAACCGGGAGGGGCGTCTTCAGGGTCAAAGGGACATCCCGCTGGACGAGACGGGGCTGCGGCAGGCGGAGCTCACGGCCAGGCGCTTTCGCGGTTTTCCGCTGGACGCGGTGCTCTCCTCGCCGCTGAAGCGGGCGGAGGCGACCGGCCGGAAGATCTTCGAGGCGGCGGAATGCGGGAGCTTCGTGACCGACCCCGGCTTCATGGAGATCCACCACGGCGACTGGGAGGGCATGACCGTGCGGGAGATCGCGCAGAAGGACGCGTCCCTGCTGGAGGAGTGGCATTCCTGCCCCGAACGGGTGAGGATGCCCGGCCCCGGCGGCGAGACCCTGGCGGACGTGCAGCGGAGGGCGGTATCGGCGCTGGAACGCACCATGCCGAGCTCCGGCGGGGACACGCTGCTGGTGACGCACGGCGCGGTCCTCAAGGTACTGATCTGTCACTATCTCGACGTCCCGCTGTCCTGTTATTGGCGGCTCAGGGTCCCGAACTGTGGCGTCTCCTGCGTCGAGTTCACGGACGGAATGCCGCGTGTGGCGCTCTTGAGCGACGTTGGCCATCTGAGGGAGGGGCGGGGAAACTTTTTGCCGTAATTTTCCGCAGAATAAATCATTCATATGCTTCGTTCAATCAGACATCCCACTCTTTGCAGCCTTTCGGGCGGCGGATGCCGTGTTGGCGCCAACATCGAAGTAAAGTCCGGCAGTTTCACCTTCAACGCTGACGAAAGGCACGCCTTGGCCGCTTCGTACCCCTTCGGCCCGACGTACTTCTTTGTGCTCCATCGGTGCGCATTGCGGTTCATAAAAGCTGCCGGATGAAGGTCCCAGCTCCCCGCACGGTTCATACTTCGTCGACGCTCTGCTTATTACCTGCAAAAGCTTTGGGATTGGGAGAAAAAATCCGGTTCATCATGAACTCTCTGTACTCGGTGGGCTTCATCCCGGTATGTCTTCGGAACATTTCCGACAGGCTGCCGATGCACCGATACCCCGCCATCTCGGCGATCCGGGAAACGGGGGGCTCCGTATCCCGCAGAAGGCGTCCCGCATGGGGCATACGCTGGACCACGATATACTGCTGAACGCTTGTGCATCCGTCTCTCCAGTTCCTCGATTCGCCCGTCAGCCAATCCTTTTCGTCCGATCGCCAAACTTTCGGGTAATTGCATTGACAACGAATGCCCGGATAATTTAAGATATGGTCCAGCCGATATGTACCGAGTGGATTATATTTCGGAAGAATTTGACCCTCAAGCTTCCTGCATCCAGGGTTTCTATATCAAAGTTTCCTGCGTCCAATTTTCAGGCATCAAAAGAGGCGGGAAAAGTCCTTAAGAAACTTTTTCCATCCAATTTGTTCGCCGCACAATAGTTTGATTAAGAAAACTATTTTGTGGGCGATGTGTAAGGGACACGACAGGAAGGGGAGATTTAAGTGAACGACAGGGCAGGTATCTACGAACGGCTGACGGCATTACCGTATATTCACGCGTATCGGCAGTTGATCATGGGGGCGGTTGAACTGGACGTATTCACGCAGCTGGAGACGCCGGTCACCGCGGGGGAACTGTCCGGAAGGATGTCCTGGAACGAATACAACACCCTCAACCTCCTGAAGGGGCTTTACGGCATCGGTTTCCTGGAGCGGGACGGCGACAGCTTCCGCAACATGCCCGAGACCTCGAGATACCTGGTCAGAGGGAAGCCCGAGTACATGGGGGGCGTGTTGTCCTTTTTCTGCGGCAATCAGGGCATGAACCTCGGAAACGTGGCACGGCATGTCAAGGAGGGGCCGAAGCCGGAGGAGCATACCCAACGGTCCATGGATTTTGCGGCCTATGGCGCGGCGATGCGCGACGCGCAGTCCGGCATACGCCAGCAGGAGCTGCTGGACATCATCCACAGTCTTCCGGAAAACAGCTCGATCGGGAGGATTCTGGATCTCGGCTGCGGAGCCGGCTGCTTGGGGCTCGCCGTCATACGGGATGCCCCGGAGCGTACGGGCGTCCTTTTCGACCTGCCGTCCATGAAGAGATTGATCGAGGAGACCGTCTCCCTTGCCGGAATGCAGGAGCGGGCCTCCGTCATGACCGGAGACTTTACGAAGGACGACATTGGCGGCGGCTATGACCTGATCCTCTGCCATTCAATCATGCTGTTCGCCATTGCGGGCGGCCCGGATTTCTTCGCCAGGCTTAGGATGGCACTGAACCCGGGCGGTTTGGTCGTGTGCGTGAACGAGGGCATCGAGCCCGATTATTCTGGCCCCTGGGATATGATCCTGGGCTACATGGCGTTCAATCTCCAGGGGATGCCGATAGGCGTGCTCAAGGGGCAGGTAGCGGACATGGCAAAGGCAGCCGGGTTTGGCCCGGTGGAGAACAGGACGGCCCTCCTCAGCACGGGAACGCACGACATAAATATTTTGAGGAAGCGGGATTGAAGCTCAACCGATCAACCGGCGAATACTCCGGGCTCATCGCGATTGCTTGACCTGGAGCCGGATCGAGGGTATAGACTGTTTGCGTTGGGGCGGTCACAGGGCCATGCCGTCACCGGCCCGCTCAAATATCATATCGCGCCGGCGAAGGAGCACGGTGTGACGAGGGAGGAGATGGTGGAGATCATCACGCAGCTCGCCTTTTATGCCGGGTGGCCCAAAGCCTGGGCGGCGTTTCCGGTGGCCAGGAAGGTGTAGGGAGAATAAGAA
>CAJPSE010000039.1 GCA_905373185.1 uncultured Fretibacterium sp. | reverse complement strand
AAGCTCCTGCAGGAGACCTATCTGGGCAAGATCAAGATGATCTACATCGACCCGCCCTACAACACGGGCAACGACTTTGTCTATGAGGACGACTTTTCTCAGAGTGCGGATGAGTACATGGAGAACAGCGGTCAGTTCGACGAAGAAGGCAACCGCATGAGCACAAATCTTGAGACAAATGGTCGTTTCCATACGGACTGGCTGAACATGATCTATCCAAGGCTGAGACTGGCGAAGGATTTGCTGGCAGAGGATGGAGTTATTTTCATCAGTATTGATTCCAGAGAATGTGCTAACCTTAGGAAAGTCTGTGATGAAGTGTTTGGCGCAGCATGCTTTGTTTGCGATGCTATTTGGAGAGCATCTGATAATAGCAACAACGATGCGAAACAATTTTCTAATGATTATAACTCCACACTTATATATAGCCGTACTCCACTTTGGCAACCGCAAAAACAAGATGATCCAGAGAAAAGAAAGCATTTCAAGAATCCAGATAATGATCCAAGAGGCCCCTATTTTGATGGAAACCCTCTTAATTCGCCCAACTATAGGGAAAACCTGATTTATGACATAGTCTCTCCGTCTGGCAACGTCATTCATCCTCCCAAAAACGGTTGGCGCTGGTCAAAAGAAACCCTTATGCAGAAAATGCAAACGGGAGAGATACGATTTAATGAAGATGAAACCAATATTAGGAGAAGAACGTATTTGTGTGACATGGAGGGGTTGCCACCTTCTAATTTGTGGATAGACTTTGAAAAAACTGGTCACAATCGACAGGCTAAATATGAACTTTTAAAACTTTTGCCAGAAGATGTTTTTGATACACCGAAACCGGTCAAATTGTTGATGTATATTATTGGGTTAGTGCCCGACATTAAAGATGCCATTTTTATGGATTTCTTCAGTGGCTCTGGGACAATGGCAGATGCTGTTTTTCAGATGAATGCACTTGATGGTGAAAATCGAAAGTGCATTCTAATTCAAGTTCCTGAAAATTTGGACATTAGTCTACAGAAAGCGTCTAACGATAATAAGAAAGCCCTCCAAAATTCAATTTTTCTTTGCGATAAACTTGGAAGGCCGCATTACTTGACTGAAGTTGCAAAGGAGCGCATCCGCCGCGCTGGACGAAAGATCAAGGAAGAAGCCGGGGTGACCGCCCCGGCCGATCTGGACATCGGCTTTCGCTGTCTGAGACTGAGCGATAGCAACATGGAGAACGTGTACTATGCGCCGGAGGACATGAAACAGGAGACACTGTTCTCCCTGATTGATAACGTCAAGCCCGACCGCACGCCGGAAGACCTGCTGTTCCAGGTCATGCTGGACCTGGGCGTGCTGCTTTCCAGCTCCATCGAGGTAAAAGAAATTGCAGGCAAAAAGGTGTTCAACGTGGCGGACGGTTTCCTGCTGGCCTGCTTTGACCACGACGTGACGGACGAGACGGTCAGGGCCATTGCGCAGATGAAGCCTTATTATGCCGTTTTCCGGGACAGCAGCATGGCAAACGACAGCGTAGCCACCAACTTTGATGAGATCTTCAAGTCCTACAGCCCGGATACGGTCAGGAAGGTGCTGTGATATGGCTGAGAATAAGAAAGCGAACAAGAAAAAGGAATTGGCCATTCGCAGCTCCGCAGCGGAGTACCTGACGTTTGTTGCCTCTACCGGAGAGAACGACGCCAGCTTTGAAATGCGCTATGAGGATGAGAACATCTGGTTGACGCAGAGGATGATGGCGACGCTGTATGATGTATCGAAACAGACTATTTCGCAACATATCAAGCGCATTTATGCGGATGGCGAACTCACCCCCGAAGCAACTGTCAAGAAATACTTGACAGTTCAAACCGAGGGTGAGCGGCAGGTCAGCCGTAAACAGGATCATTACAGCTTGCAGATGACTATCGCCGTAGGCTTCAAGGTGAATAATCAGCGTGCCGTGCAGTTTCGCAAATGGGCGGGGCAAATCGTAAAAGACCACACCATCCAGGGCTGGACGATGGATGTGGACCGCCTGAAAAAAGGCCATATGTTCACGGACGAATACTTTGAACGGCAGCTGCAACAGATTCGCGAGATACGCCTCTCCGAGCGAAAATTCTATCAGAAGGTCACGGACTTGTACGCAACGGCTTTCGATTACGATAAAAGCGCAAAGACGACCCGCCTGTTCTTCCAGACGGTGCAGAATAAGATGCACTTTGCCGCCCATCGCCACACGGCTGCAGAGCTGATTGTGGAGCGTGCAGACGCCGCAAAGGAGCACATGGGGCTGACCACATGGGAGAATGCACCGGATGGCAAAATCCTGAAGGCGGATGTGACGATTGCCAAGAACTACCTGAATGACCAGGAGATGCGCTATCTGGAAAGAATCGTTTCGCTCTATTTGGACTATGCAGAGCTACAGGCAGAGCGCAAGATCCCCATGAGCATGGAGGACTGGGCGAAACGCCTTGATGGATTCCTGGATTTCAACGGAAACGAGCTGCTGACCGGGCCGGGTAAGATCAGAGCAGAGCAAGCCAAGCTCCATGCGGAGACAGAATATGAAAAGTATCGGATGATACAGGATCGCCTTTATGAGAGCGATTTTGACCGTTTTGTCATGCTGGAACAGGAGGTGAGCCGCAAAGATGAAGTTTAGCTTCAAAATCCAGCAATATCAGACCGATGCCGTGGAGGCTGTCGCACGAATTTTTCAAGGCCAGCCCTATAGTGCAGGCGTGTCCTATATGCGTGATATCGGAACCCTGCGGACACTTAACGTACAGTTGAGCTTGCTGCCGACAGAAGAGGACGGAGGCCAGCCGGAATTGCAGGACTCGCTCCATGACTCCGGCTTTAAGAACGAGGCGCTTCATCTGACGGACAAGCAGATTCTGCGCAATATCCAGGCGCTCCAGAACGAGAGCAACATTCACCAATCCTCTCAGCTCGTCGCTCCGATGGGACGGTGCTCGCTGGATATCGAGATGGAGACCGGAACGGGCAAGACTTACGTCTACATCAAGACCCTGTTCGAGTTGAACAAGCGCTATGGCTGGAGCAAGTTCATCGTTGTGGTTCCGAGCATCGCCATCCGTGAGGGCGTGAAGAAGTCCTTTGAAATCACGGCGGACCACTTCATGGAGCACTACGGCAAGAAGGCGCGCTTCTTCATCTATAACAGCAGCAACCTGAATCAGCTGGATTCCTTCTCCAGTAATTCGGGTATCAACGTCATGATCATCAACACTCAGGCGTTTGCGGCGTCCCTGAACGAGGACAAGAACGTGGAAGGCCGCAAGGGCGACGCCGCCGCACGCGTTATCTATACCAAGCGGGACGAGTTCGGCTCCCGCAGGCCGATCGACGTCATCGCTGCCAACAGGCCGATATTGATCCTGGATGAGCCGCAGAAGATGGGCAAGGAGGACTCCGCCACACAGAAGGCGCTGGAGAAGTTCAACCCTCTTTTTACTCTGAACTACTCTGCAACCCATGCCAGGCAGCACAACTTGATCTATGTGCTGGATGCGCTGGATGCGTACAACAAGCGCCTGGTTAAGAAGATTGAGGTTAAGGGCTTTGAGGTCAAGAACCTGCGCGGCACGGATAAGTACCTTTACCTGGAAAGCATCCTTGTGTCGCCCAAGAACCCGCCCCAGGCACGACTGGAGCTGGAGGTGGCGCATAAGAGCGGCGCCAGGCGCGAGTTCAAAAAGCTGAGTGTGGGAGATAATCTCTACTATCTTTCCGGAGAGATGGAGCAATATAAGGGATTTGTCGTTTCAGAGGTTGACCCGTTTACCGGCGTTGTGACCTTCACCAACGGTGACGAGCTGCGCAAGGGCGATGTGGTCGGCGATGTATCGGAGGACGACATGCGCCGGGTGCAGATTCGGGAAACGATCCTCTCTCACTTTGAGAAGGAACGGGAGCTGTTCAGTATGGGCATCAAAATCCTGTCCCTGTTCTTTATCGATGAGGTTGCAAAGTACCGCCGGTACGACGAGGACGACAATGAGCTGCTGGGCGAGTATGGCAAAATTTTCGAGCAGGAATATATCTCTGTGATGAATGAGTACAGGACAGTGCTCGACCCAACATATACCGCCTACCTGGATTCGGTCGATGCCCATGAGGTACATAAGGGCTACTTCAGCATCGATAAAAAGGGGCGCATGGCAAACAGCTCCGTCAAGCACGGCACGGATCTGTCGGATGATATTTCCGCCTATGATTTGATTTTGAGGAACAAGGAACGGCTGCTGTCCTTTGAGGAGCCGACGCGCTTTATCTTCTCCCACTCCGCACTGCGCGAAGGCTGGGACAACCCAAATGTGTTTCAAATCTGCACTTTGAAGCACAGCGACAGCACGACGCAAAGGCGTCAGGAAGTTGGCCGCGGCCTGCGCCTGTGCGTCAATCAGAGCGGAAATCGCATGGATGCCGAGGCTTTGGGCGATAAGGTACAGGATGTAAACGTGCTGACCGTTATCGCCAGCGAGAGCTATGGAGCCTTTGTAGACGGTCTGCAGAAGCAGACCGAAGCGGTGCTGTATGACCGTCCGCGCAAAGCCACAATCGAGTATTTCTCCGGCAGGAGCATCAAACGGGACGGCCGGACCATCAAGGTGGACGACCGCCAGGCGCGGGCTATCTATCAATACCTGGTCCGCAACAACTACGTGGATGAGGACGATAACGTCACCAGGGAATACCGCGAGGACGTGCAGGCTGGGAACCTGGCTCCGCTGCCGGAGGCATTGAAGCCTATCGAAGAGGGCGTTCATGCGTTGGTGCAGGCGGTCTATGACGACAGTCTGCTGAAAGCCATGTTTGAGGATGGCAATAAGCCTAAGGTGCTGGAAAATCCGTTGAACGACCGCTTTGAGAAGGCCGAATTCCAGAAACTGTGGGCAGCTATCAACCACAAGTATGCCTACACGGTCGACTTCGACTCGGATGAGCTGATTAAGAAGGCCATTGCGCACATTGACAGCGAGCTGTACGTCAGCCGGCTGCAATATACCGTGACATCCGCAAAACAGCAGGAGGTTTTGAGCGCCGATATGGTTCATGAGCGCTCCAGCTTCCATGATGCGAAGAGCAAAACCGCTGCGCTGAAACAGGCCCATACCAGCCAGGTCGCCTATGATCTGCTCGGCAAAGTCACCGAGGGGACGGTGCTGACCAGACGCACGGTGGCGGCGATTCTCCAGGGAATCCGTCCAACAACTTTTGCGATGTACCGAGACAATCCGGAGGAATTTATCACAAAAGTGATACGGCTGATCAAAGAACAGAAGGCAACGATGATCGTGGAGCACATCACTTACGATACCATTGAAGGCCATTATGACAGCAGCATCTTCACCGCTGAAAAGCATAACCTGACGATGGATAAGGCGTACCTGGCGAAAAAAGCCATTCAGGATTATGTCTTTACCGACGGGACGGCTGAAAAAAGCGTTGAGCGTCGGTTTGCGGAAAGCCTTGACGGTGCGGATGAAGTATTCATCTACGCTAAGCTGCCGAAGGGATTTTATATTCCCACGCCGGTCGGTCACTACTCCCCCGACTGGGCAATCGTGTTTCATGAGGGCAAGGTCAAGCACATCTACTTTATTGCCGAGACCAAGGGAACCATGGAAAGCCTGAACCTGCGCCCCATCGAAAAGTCCAAGATCGACTGCGCCAAAAAGCTGTTTGCAAAGCTGTCAAATGGCCTTGTGACCTATGACCATGTGGACAGTTATCAGGAGTTGCTCAATAAAGTGATGCAGTAAGATGATGCAGCATGGAGGACTCTCCATACCGCCGTCTTCTCCCGCCCCTCAAATTTTTGCCAAAAAATTTTGCCGTTTCACGCCGGAAACGCTATAATTTCCTTTATATTTCCTGACAGGTGCAGGCGAACTACCGAGGAGGACAGGACGATGGCGTATGATTTCCAGGCGATCGAGGCCAAATGGCAGAGGGTATGGCAGGAGAAGCGGTGTTTCGAGGCGGAGACGGACCCCTCGCGGCCCAAGTTCTACTGCCTGGAGATGTTCCCCTACCCCAGCGGGGCCCTGCACATGGGGCACGTCCGCAACTATTCCATGGGGGACATGCTCGCGCGCTTCCTCCGCAAGAAGGGGATGAACGTCCTCTACCCCATGGGCTTCGACGCGTTCGGGATGCCCGCGGAGAACGCCGCCATCAAGTATAAGACCAAGCCGCACGACTGGACCTGGAAGAACATCGAGTACATGACCGGCCAGCTCGGGCGCATGGGCTACAGCTACGACTGGAGGCGCCGCGTCGAGACCTGCAACCCGAACTACTACCGATGGAACCAGTGGATCTTCCTGCAGATGTACAAAAAGGGCTTGGTCTACCGCAAGGAGGCGCCCGTCAACTGGTGCGAGACCTGCGGCACCGTCCTGGCCAACGAGCAGGTGGTGGACGGCGGGCACTGCTGGCGCTGCCATTCCTCCGTCGCCAAGAAAAACCTCCGGCAGTGGTTCATCAAGATCACCGACTACGCCCAGGAACTGGTGGACGACATCGAGACGAAGCTCGGGGGCTGGCCGGAGCGCGTGCGCATCATGCAGCGTAACTGGATCGGCCGATCCGAGGGCGCGCAGCTCACCTTCCGCGTTCCCGAGCTGGATTACACCCTTGAGGCCTTCACCACGCGGTTTGACACGGTGTTCGGCATCACCTTCATCGCACTGGCGCCCGAGCACGAGCTGGTGAGAAAGATGATCGAGCGCCTGCCGGAGGATGAGGCTCGGAAACTGAGCGATTTCGTGGCCCAGGTGGGGGCCCAAAGCGCGATTGAGCGCTCCGATGCCGGCGCGGAGAAGCTGGGCTACAAAACCCCCTTCTGCGGCCGGCACCCCGTCACGGGCAAGCCCATCCCCATCTGGATCGCCAACTACATCCTGATGGATTACGGCACCGGGGCCATCATGGGCGTCCCCGCTCACGACCAGCGCGACTTCGACTTCTGCCGCAAGTACGGCATCGAGGTCATCCCCGTCATCCAGCCGGAGGGCGAACACCTGGACGGCGCGACGATGACGGCCGCCTTCGAGGACGACGGCATCGCCTGCAACTCCGGACAGTTCGACGGCCTGCCGACGGCCCAGGCCATCCCCACGATGATCGCCTGGGGCGAGCGCGAGGGGCTCTGCAAGCGCGAGGTGAACTTCCGCCTGCGCGACTGGCTGATCTCGCGCCAGCGCTACTGGGGCACGCCCATCCCGTTCGTGCACTGCCCGCACTGCGGCGTCGTACCCGTCCCGGAGGAACGGCTCCCCGTTCTGCTGCCCGAGGACGTCGAGGTGAAGGACGTGGGGCGCTCCCCCCTTCTGGACATGCCCGAGTGGCTGGCCACGACCTGTCCGCAGTGCGGCGCTCCCGCAACCCGGGAGGCGGACACGATGGACACGTTCTTCTGCTCGTCCTGGTACTTCAACCGCTACTGCTCGCCCGACGACACGAAGGCCCCATTCGAGAGGGAGGACGTGGACTACTGGATGGCCGTGGACCAGTACATCGGCGGCATCGAGCACGCCTGCCTGCACCTGATCTACGCCCGGTTCTTCACGAAGTTCCTGGCGGACATCGGGATGATGAAGGTTCGGGAGCCCTTCATCAACCTGCTGACCCAGGGCATGGTGATCAAGGACGGGGCCAAGATGTCCAAGTCCCTGGGCAACGTCGTGGACCCCACGGAGATCGTCGGGAAGTACGGCGCGGACACGGTCCGGCTCTTCATCCTCTTCGCCGCGCCGCCCCAGAACGACCTGGACTGGTCGGAGAGGGGCGTAGAGGGAGCGCACCGCTTCCTGGGGCGCGTGTGGCGCTACGTCGAGGAGCACCTCGACGTCCTGAGGACTGCTGGGAGCACCGTTCCGATGAACCGGCTCCAGGACCCCGTCCTGCGGGACTTCAAGCGCAGGATTCACACGACCATCGAGGCCGTGAGCCGCGACATCGACAAGGAGAAGCAGTTCAACACGGCCATCGCACGCCTGATGGAGCTGACCAACGCCCTCTACTCCTTCGCCGCGGAGGGGGCGGAGGCGGACGCCCTGCGGCGCGAGGCCGTGAGCGTCCTGTTGAACTGCCTGTCCCCGTTCTCCCCCCACATCGCCGAGGAGCTCTGGGAGATGCTGGGTAACGCGGACCTCGTCAGCGTCGCCCTCTGGCCGGTCGCTGAGACGGACGCCCTGGCTCAGGATGCCGTGACCGTCGTCGTGCAGATCAACGGCAAGGTCCGCGCCAAGCTGGAGCTGCCGGCCGGGCTGGACGGCTCGGACCTCGAGGCCCGGGTGATGGCCGACCCCACCGTCAGGGGACGCCTGGACGGACGGCCCGTCGTCAAGACGATCGTCGTCCCGGACAAGCTGGTCAACATCGTCGTCAAGGGCTGAGGCACTCGGGCGCTCGACATCGGCCTCCCTACATGTCCGACCTTTTCCCATGTCCCGCCTTATCGTAATCGAGGGGCACGAGGGCCAGCGCCGTCAGCTCGCGGAGCAGCTGGCGGCACTCTCGGAAAAAGGCTTCGCCCTGGCGGGAAAGCTCGAGGCCGGCACGGCGTTCCGGGACTGGAAGGAGCTCTTCGCCTCCGCGGGCGCGCGCGGGCTGTTCGACGCCCGGACGGTCACGGTGGCCGAGGGCGCGGAGGCGCTGGGTCCCTTTCCCGACGAGCTGGCCTCCATTCTGGAGGACGGCCTGGAGGACGACGCAGGGGGCGGCGGGGCGGAGAGCGTTGTCGTCGCGACCTTCGCGGGGGACACCCGAAAGGTCTTTTCCAAAGGGACCCTGGCGCTCAAGAGGATTTTGTTCCTCAAGGCGGAGGCGTCCGTGCCGCCCTGGAAGCGAAAGGACTGGCTTCTCGGCCTGGCCCGGGAGCGCGGCTGCCGGCTGAGCCCCACGGCTGCGGCTCTATTGGGCGAGTCGCTGGAGTCGCAGGAGGAGCTGCGCGCGGAGCTCGACAAGCTGTCCTTCTATGCCTCAGGCAGGGAGATCGGGGTCGACGACGTGAGGGCGCTCTCCTTCGACGAGGGGGCCAAGGCACTGCTTCAATTTCTCGACGGACTCTGCCAGGCCCGCCACGGCGAGGTCGTGCGGAGCCTGCGGCACCTCCAGTCCGACCCCTCCCCGCTGCGTCTTTTGGCCGCGTTGGGCAACCGACTGCGTCCCGCGCTCTATCTGGCCTGTTTTCCGGAGGACGAGGCGACGGCCCTGCGGGCCTCCGGAGGTCCCCGGGACCATGCCGTGAGGATGTCCAGGCTCGCCCTCGGAAACTTCGGTGCGGAGGCGATCAAGCGCTTCATGCTGGGGGCCGCCGGCCTCTCCTGGAGGGAAAAGACCTCCGCCGCCGGGGGCTGGCCGGATTTCGAGCTCCTCCTCTGGGAGCTCCTGCGCCGCGCTTCCGGTAAGGGACCGGGACAAAAAACGGATCGCACCCCATCCCGATACGGCAAGAGGTAAATGTGCTAAAATCGAAGCGGAAGCCGCCCCCCGCGGAAGGACGAAAGGAAAAGGCTCGGCTGCGCGGGCAGGCTTCCGGGTCCGCTCTCAACATCTCTCTTATCCGCTATCTGAGAAACGGAGGCGAAGGTCGATGGAAGTACGTTTTGTGCAGCGAGGGACGGAGATCGACGACAAACTGCGAAGTTACATGGAGGGCAAGGTCTCCAAGCTGGAGAAGTTCTTCAGGAAGATCCTGAACAGCCAGGTGGTCGTCAGCCTTCATAAGGGCAATTTCAACGTGGAGACGACGGCCAACGCCAACGGCGTCATCTTGCGGGCGGAGGAGAACGCCAACGATCCCCGCCGGGCTTTCGACCAGGCGCTGAAGAACCTGGAGCGCCGAATCAAGCGCCACAACGACTACCTCAAGAACAAGGGGCAGTACCAGGGGGACGCCGAGTTCTCCTTCAGCCTGGACGAAACGGTGGACGCCCCCCTCGAGGGCACCGAGCTCCAGGACCCCGTCATCGAGAAGGTGAAGAAGATCCCCGTGCATCCCATGGACCCCAGGGAGGCCGTAATGCAGATGGACCTCGTGGGACACACCTTCTTCATGTTCCAGAACGCCGATACGGGCGATATCAACGTCGTCTACAAGCGTAAGGACGGCAACTACGGACGCCTGGAGCCCATGAAGTAGGACTCTCGTTCATTGCCACCCTAAACACGCAGCATACGCAAGAGCGGCCCTTAAGGGGGCCGCTCTTTTGAGATGCGGGCGTCTTTTCGGCGCGCTCCGCCACTCACTCCAGTACCCGGCACTCAGTCGCCCCACCAGTTATGCGGGGCGCTTATAAGCGAGAAAGCAAATCTCTGATTTGCGTTTTCGAGCTTATAAGCAGACAACCGGCAAGCGTAGCGAGCCGAGTTGGTCGTTTAGATTCTTCACCAGGGGGCTTCATCAGAGCCGGTCGCCTGCCGGCGTCGATGCGCGGCAATTGTGCCGCGCATCGACATAAGCGATCGACACGGCATCTGCGGCCTACGGCCGCAGATAAGCAGACCGCTAACGAGCACTAGCGATAAGTAGGCGACCAACGAGCAACGCGAGTTGCGTCGATCACTTAGTTGCCCCACCAGTTATGCGGGTCGCTTATAAGCGAGAAAGCAAATCTCTGATTTGCGTTTTCGAGCTTAGGGGGCTTCATCAGGGGCTTCATCAGAGCCGGTCGCCTGCTTAACGGAATATCGGCGCGATCGCCCATTTCCCGTTGCCTGGACCATGCCCTCATCCATAAGTTCTGAAAGAAGAACCCTCACCCTTGCCGGGCTGAGACCGATATGCCGCGCAATTTCCCCGGTCCCGGCACTTTCCTCGGAGGCAAGGAAGGCAGTGATCTTCACCCTGTTCTCCAGGGTCTTCGCGGACTTACCCCTGCCGCCATTCGCCTCCGTTTCTTCCGCTTGTTTTTTCCGCTTGTTTTTTCCGCTTGTTTTTTCCGCTTGTTTTGGGGTAAAAGCAAGCGTCAAGATCGTGCGGTCCGGGCCGTACCGCTCCTCGACGACGGGCTCCTTCCAGCCCTGGGACTCCCACACCGCGTAGATATCCGGAACGCCGCTCCCG
>CAJPSE010000038.1 GCA_905373185.1 uncultured Fretibacterium sp. | reverse complement strand
CGGCTCGTACCTGGTGAAAAAACTAAGTGATCGACTCAACTCGCGTTGCTCGTTGGTCGCCTACTTATCGCCGGTCGTCTGCTTAAACGCAGCATACGAATGATTCGAAATCGGAATAAGGGGGGCTTGCAGATGATCGGAGCTATAGTTGGAGACATCGTGGGGTCGGTCTACGAGTGGCACAACATCAAAACAAAGGATTTTCCGTTTTTCAGGCCGGATTGTTTCTTCACGGACGATACGGTCATGACCTGTGCCGTGTACCGGGCGATACGGGATTTCAAGGACGGCGCTGTGCCCAATCTCGACCGCGCCCTGACGGAGACGATGCAGCTTTTCGGCCGGCATTATCCGGGCCGGAGGTATGGTGGATATTTCAAGAGGTGGATCTTCTCCGGGGCCCCGCGCCCCTACAACAGCTTCGGCAACGGAGCGGCCATGAGGGTCTCCGCGGCCGGCTTCCTGGCGGAGAGCCTCGAGGAGGCCCGGGCATTGGCCAGGTCCTCCGCCGGGGTGACGCACAATCATCCCGAGGGGATCAAGGGGGCGGTGGCGACGGCCGAGGGCATTTTTCTGGCTCGCGGCGGGGCCTCCCTTGCCGAGATCCGTTCCGCACTCTCGGCCTATTACGACCTGGACTTCACGCTCGACGCCATCCGGCCCGATTATGAGTTCGACGTGACCTGCCAGGGGACCGTGCCCCAGGCCATCGTCGCCTTTCTGGAGTCCGAGGGGTTCGAGGATGCCGTCCGCAACGCCATCTCAATCGGCGGCGACAGCGACACTCTCGCCGCGATAACGGGCAGCCTGGCCGAGGGATTTTATGGCGTGCCTGACCCCATTCGCCGGCATGCTCTGAACATCCTGGACGATGGGCTCAGGTCGCTTGCCCTCACGTTCCCGGAACCCCGGAGGCCCCGCCCCTGATTGCAGGGACGGGACCATTCCAAATTTGAGTCGTTTACAGGTCCAGGCTGTTCTCGTCCAGCAGGAAGTTCCAGATGCCGATCGTCGTAATGCCTGCCTCGTCGTGCCGCGGGCGGATGTTGTCGCGGACGATGATGAGCTTCCTGAAGGAGTCGCCGATGTGCAGAAGGGAGTTCTGCTCCTGCCGGAGCTTCTCCGGCGTGCTCAGGGAGAACGCGGACTGGATGTAATACTTCCTGCTGCCACGCGCCGCCGTGAAGTCCACCTCGAGCTGCTTTCGCGTCGTGGCACCGTCCTTCTTTCCAAAGGCCTCCAGGACACCCACGTCCACGTGATAGCCACGGATCCGAAGCTCGTTATAGATGATGTTTTCCATGATGTGGTTCTCCTCCGTCTGACGAAATCCGAGGCGGGCGTTGCGTAGGCCGATGTCCTCAAAATAGTATTTGGCGGCGGAGGCGATGTAGCGTTTTCCCTTCAGGTCAAACCTGCGGGCGCGCTCGATCAGGAAGGCATCCGTCATGTAGTCGATGTACTTTTTCAGAGTCTTGTCGCTGATGGTACGGTTCTTCACGCTCTTGAAGGTCCGAGAGAGCTTCAGTGGATTGGTCAGTGAACCGATCGAGGACGCCAGGATATCCAGAAGTTCACCCAGTTCCTCCTCATGCTGGACCCTTCGGCGCTCGACGATGTCGGACAGGTAGACGTTCTCGAGGAGGTGCGTCAGATACTCCGCCTTGCCCTCGGGTGTCCCGTAGGACAGCACCAGGGGCAGGCCGCCGTACAGAAAGTAATCGTCCCAGGCCTCCTCCTTTGTCCCCCCATGGGCGGAGAGAAACTCGCGAAAGGAGAGTGGATGGATGCGGATTTCGTCACCGCGCCCGCGAAACTCGGTGATCACGTCAGAGGAGAGGAACCTGGAGTTGCTGCCCGTGACGTAGATGTCGACGTTATCGACGTGCAGAAGGCTGTTGAGCACCTCCTCAAACTGGCGGAGCAGCTGGACCTCGTCAAGGAGGACATAGTAAGTCTCGCCGTCGGCGATGCAGTCTTTGATGTGGCGGAGCATGGCATTGGGGTCACGCAGCTCGGCGTTTTCGAGGTCGTCCAGCATGACCGCGATGACATGATCGTCCTTGATGCCCGCTTGCGCCAAGTGACGGCGAAACAGCCTGAGGAGGAGCCACGTCTTGCCGCACCGCCTTACGCCTGTGATGATCTTGACCAGCCCGTTTCCCATGCGGTCCATCAGCTTGTTGAGATAGGAATCCCGCCTGATCTCCATGCACCCTCCAGGGATAATGGTTACGGATTTTTGTGTTATGACACATAATTTCGTAATTTATTATAGGCATATCCTCGCACACGGTCAATATCCTGGTTGTGCACCGGGGTTATGCGCCGGGCAATCGATTGCATCCGAAAAGAAGCATCTTCGGCCCCTTTCGTCCCCTCGAAACCTCCCGCCGGCCGTCCGGAAAAATTTTTTCCTGAATCCGACGGGACACAACGCCCCCTGTGCCAGATAATAGAAGAGACGTTCCGCGCTACGGACAACCACGCACACGAAAGATTCCGACGGATTGTTCCCAATGGTTTGTTTCCAATAGGTTGCTTCCAATGGATTGTTCCGAATGGATTGTTCCCAACGGCCTGAAGACCTTTATGAAAGAACGGGAGGACTACGATGCTGTTCTACAAGATTGAATTTGAGAGTGAGAAGGCCCTGGAGAGCGGCGATCGGCAGTCAAGGCGCGTGCGATCCCGTCTCAAGGCCCTGACGGCGGACGCCAACGCGAGGACGAAGGGGACGATCGCCTTCTTCGTCTCGGACTTCGAGGACCGAAACGTCTCCATCGGTGTCGCCCTGTTCGTGGACGCCGTCTTGATGAACCGCCGGGATCTCGCGGAGGCCTTCGAGGAGTTTCGCACTCGCACCCGGCTCAAGGGGAAAATCCTCGATACCCGAGAGATCACCGCCGGGGAGTTTTCCCGGATGCTCAACCTGGCGGACAGGAACGACTACATCGATGACGATGACGATTACAAGACCGATTTTGGCATGGCGTTCATCGACGCCTGCACGGAGTCGGAGTGCGAGGAGGTGCTGCTCGACGCCCCCTGCACGAAGAGCGAGGCCATCGCCGAGGCGAAGCGGCTGCTGTGCGGCGCCTCCCTGATCCCCGAGATAGAGCGGATCTTCGACGAGCGCTCCCCGGACCGTTTTCAGGGGAACCCGGTCCACTACGTCATCGTGTCGGACGACCCGCAGGTCCGCCGCTCCGTCCGGGAGCTGCTGCTGCGTTCCCTGCTCCAGAGGGGGCGCCTGATGGGCCGGCGCTACTGCACCCTGACGCGCAGCGTCAGCGGCGGCCTGCTCGAATGCCTCTACGAGGACAAGCTGAAGGAACTCTATCAGTCGCAGCTGGGCTGCGCCCTGGCGATAACGTTCTCCCTGGAGGACAGTGGGGAGGAGTCCGGACACGCCGACGCCTCCTTCGAGCTGGTCGCGTCCGTCGCGTCGAGGATTCGCGAATTCCGCCGCGGGACTCTGACCATCCTGGAGATGGGGCGGTCGGAGACAAAACTGTACGACCGCCTGATGGACGAACTTCACGGCATCACGTTTGTCAGGCTGGACGAGGAGCTCGTCTTCACCCGGGAGGCCCGGGGATACCTGAGGCGTCTGGCCGCGAAAAACGGCATCGAGGACTGCCGGTCCCTCGTCAAAAGCCTGCCCCGCGAGGAGTCCGGATACCTTGGCACTGACCTCAACAAGCTGTTCGATCGTTGGTACGACAGCTACCTGAGGATGGAGCTACACCCCCAGTACCGGGAGCTCTCCGCCGAGGCGGAGAGCCGGGTGAAAAAGCCGAAGGGCGACGCCTATAAGGACTTGATGGAGATGCCTGGCCTCCGGTCGGTCAAGGAGGTGATCCTCCAGGCCATCGACTTCCACAGGGCCCAGAAGCTGTTTGCGGGCAGGGGGATAGGTACGGAGCGGCCCTCGATGCACATGGTCTTTGCCGGAAACCCCGGCACGGCCAAGACGACCGTGGCGCGCCTGATGGCCCGCATCATGAAGGACAACGGGCTGCTCTCCGCGGGCGGCCTGGTGGAGGTCGGACGGAGCGACCTGGTGGGCAAGTACGTGGGATGGACTGCGCCGCTCGTCAAAAAGAAGTTCAAGGCGGCCAAGGGCTCGGTGCTCTTCATCGACGAGGCGTACTCGCTGGTGGAGGACCGTGACGGGCTCTACGGCGACGAGGCGATCAACACGATCGTCCAGGAGATGGAGAACGCACGGGACGAGACGGTGGTGGTCTTCGCCGGATATCCCGACCGGATGCGGGAGTTCGTGGAGCGCAACCCCGGCCTGAGGAGCCGCGTGGCGTTTCACGTCGACTTCCCCGACTACACGGCGGACGAGCTGATGGAGATCCTTCGGCTTGTCGTCAAAAAGAAGAGCCGGGCGCTCGGCGCGGAAGCCGAGGAACGGGTCCGCAGCCTGCTGGAGTCCGCTTTGAATACGCCCGATTTCGGCAACGGCCGGTTCGTGCGGAACCTTGTGGAGCGGGCCATGATGCGCCAGGCGTCGCGTCTGGTGCACCTCCCGGTCGACAGGACGACGGATGCGGAACTGCAAGCCCTCCTGGCCGAGGATTTCGCCCCGGAGGTACAGGCCGCCGATCCGCACCGCCGCATCATCGGCTTTCACTGAACCTGGCCCGGCCTTACGCCCCCCATGTGCCGGTTGGAGGCCGCCCGCCCGATGGACAAGGGGGAGCGTGCTGTAAAATGATTGGGATGCGATGAATGGATGGGATGAAAGAACGGGGCGAAGGCCCCGTTCTTTCCCTTGGAAAGCGGGGTGGAGAGGAGCCCGCTTCCGGTCCTGATAATGGGATACCCTCGTGAGGAGTGATCGTTTTGCCGCCCGATCGAACCATGGACGCCGGCGTCCGCGCCCAGCTGGACGCTGCGGAAACGCTGAGGAAGGCGATGGACGCCCTGCGCTTCGCCGCCCCGGTCGCGTGCGTCTACAATCCCCTGGATTACGCCTGGAACGCCTTCAGGGCCTACGTGGAGCGTTACGGCTCGGGCCCGAAGCGCACGCTCTTCCTGGGGATGAACCCCGGCCCGTGGGGCATGGCCCAGACGGGCGTTCCCTTCGGCGAGGTCACGGCCGTGCGGGACTGGATGCGCATCGCCGTCCCCACGGGGCGCCCCCCGGACGAGCACCCACAGTACCCGGTGGAGGGCCTGTCCTGCAAACGGTCCGAGGTCAGCGGCCAAAGGCTGTGGGGGCTTTTCCGGGAGCGTTTCGGGACGCCGGAGGCGTTCTTCGCCGACCACCTCGTCGTGAACTACTGTCCGCTGCTCTTCATCGCCGCGTCCCCGCGCCGGAACGGCACGGTGGGAGGGCGCAACCTCACCCCCGACAAACTGCCGGCCGACGAGCGCCGCGCGCTCTACGCCGCGTGCGGCGTCCACCTGCGTGCGGTCGTGGCGGCGCTCCGGCCCCGTTTTCTGGTGGGCATCGGGGCCTTCGCCGAGGCGCGGGCCCGAGAGGACCTTCCGGGGGCGGATGTGGAGATCGTGAGGATCCTGCATCCCAGCCCCGCCTCGCCCCTGAGCAACAGGGACTGGCCCGGAACGGCGACGCGGCAGCTGCTCGACGCCGGGGTCTGGGCGAAATAGTTTCGGATGGAGCTGGATGAGTGACAAACGATGAGTGACAAACGGTCCCCCTCGTCCGAAGCGGCGAGGTGGTATGATGGATAAGCCGCCTGTCGTCATGGCGTGCGCAGAGCGGCGCCGGACTCCGGCGAGGAGGATATCTCCACGTGAGGATCGTCCGGTAGGCACTTTTTCGCTCGCCGCCCGGGTGCGCGCGGGTCCTTGGAACGGCACGGCGGCCTGTCTTTGTTGGAATGCCGGGACGGGAGGACGCGAAGGAAAGATGGGAATGGAATCATGAATAAAATGCGTCTGCGCGTTGCTGCGGGCGTTCTGTTGCTTCTTGCGGTGCTCTTCGCCGTTGGGGGACGGCTGTTCCCGGGGGAGGTCCGCACGCTGTCGAGGAACGGGGCCTCCATGAACACCGCGATCCGCATCTCCGTGACGGGGGAGGGGAAGGAGCCCGAGAAGGTGCTGGACGAGTCCTTTCTTCTTCTGGACTCCCTGAACGGCCAGCTTTCCCTTTTTCAAAAGGGTTCCGCGGTCGCACGCGTCAACGATGCCGCGGGAGCCGAAGCCGAGACCGTGTCCCCCGACGTGTTTGCCGTCATCGAGGATGCCCGGAGGATCTGTGCCCTGACGGACGGGGTGTTCAACCCCCTGGTTGGCCCTTTGACGAGGCTCTGGAGGATCAACCAGCAGAGGCCCTCCGACGCGGAGAGCGCGGACCCCGATGCCCGCATGCGGTTCCGACTTCCCGACCCGGCCAGTGTCGATGAGCTGCTTCCTCTGACCAAAATAGAGAACCTAGAGATGCTGAGCCCCGACAGGGTCCGTCTGCGGCAAAAGGGCTGCATGCTGGATCTGGGGGGCATCGCCAAGGGGTACGCCTCCCTGCGGCTGGCCAACCTCTTCCGGACGCGGGGGATGAGGTCCGCCCTGATCGACCTGGGGGGCAACATCTATGCCGTGGGGACCCAACCCGACGGAGCCCCCTGGAACATCGGCATCCGCAACCCCAAGGACACCAGGGGGGCTCCCATCGCGGTCCTGTCCGTCACGGATGCTGCCGTCGTCACGTCTGGCACCTACGAACGCTTCAAGATCATCGACGGGGTCCGCTACTCCCACTTCTTCGACCCCTCGACGGGCTATCCCGTCCGCAATGCCATGCTCTCCGCCACGCTCGTCACGCCGGATGGAACGCTGGCTGACGCCCTGGCGACGGCCTTCATGGTGATGGGGGCGGACCGGGCCTCGAGGTTTCTGGAGGACAGGCCGGAGCTTGGGGCCATCCTCATCCTCGAGGAGAACGAGGGCGTCGAAATCCTGGCGACCCAAAACCTGGAGGGCCGGCTGAGGACGACCGATCCGTCGCTGTCCGTTCATTTTTTCTGAGGCTGCCCCCTCCCGGCCCCGTTCGAGGGGAGGGATTTTCGGAAAACGAGAGGAGACGATAACCTTGAACATCAATCGACCGTGCGTTCGGCCGCAGAACCGCCTGGCCCCGAATGACGACATGGGGCCGAATGCACCGACGCCGGGCCCTGGCCGCGAACCCGGCGTCTGGTGGTACCTCTCCTGTCGGCGGCTCGTCGTTGCCGTTGTCTCCACCCTTGTGGCGAGCGGCATTGCGGCGAGTGCGTTCAACCTTTCCGGGCTGTTCAACGAATCCCGGCTGTATTTCTTCGGCATGACGTGTGTCTTTTGGGCATTTGCCTGGGCGGCCTTTCTGTTTCTGCGTTTCGACGAGCGGACCCTGTGGCTCCGTCAGGAAAATCTTTACTTCGCCATCCTGATTTACAAGCTCGCCATCCCTGCCTTCTGTACGCTGTGCTTCAGTATGTTCCGGTTCGTCACCCTCAACAACTCCCTTATGGCGGAATCCGCACTGGGAGATTACTTTCTCTTTCTTACCCGTGCCCTGTTTGGGCTTGCCTTCGTCCTCTTTTTTTATTGGGCGACATTCCTGGTCGAATAGCCGAGGCGCCTTAGCCGCAAGCAAAAGCCCATGACAAAGACTACTATGGATGCGGAGGATTCAACGGGCTTTACGGGAGCCGTGCTTCATGCTATAAAGGGATATCCGGCTGCGAAGGGGCGCCCCCGCGCAGAACATAGAGCCATATCATCGAGCCATACGTGGACGAATACTTGCGGAGCAGCCGGGAACGGTTGTTCCGCATTTTGTTTTCGAGGGGTCGTCGAAGAATAGGAAACGGTTTCCCCGATGTGGGGAGGGACGGGGTGAGTCATGAGCCAGCCGGATTATTATCAGCTTCTGGGCGTATCCGCCGATGCTTCGGCCGCGGAGATAGGGGCCGCCTACCGGCGGATAACCGCGCTTTTCGGCCCCGATGCGAACCCGGAGCCGTTTGCCGCGAAAATTCATGCCGCGGCCTCGGAGGCCTGGCGGGTCTTGAGCGATCCGGCGCAGCGGGAGGCGTACGACCGACTGCGGAGCGGAACGGCTGCGCGAGTCGATGCCGGTTGGGAACGCAATGGCGACGAGGCTGTTTCGAGTGACGAGTATATTTTGAATGATGGTGTTGTTTTGGATGTGGAATTCCACGAGGATTCCCCCGGGGAGGATGCGTGGTCCGACCGGCCGGGACACCGGGCCGAAGAAGCCCCTTCGTCGAAGCTTCATCATGTGTCGGAGCATGCGTTCATAAGGGAGAAGGATCTGTTGGAACAGGCCCTCAGTCCGCAGTTCATCATAGTGTTCATTGCGTCGGTCCTGTGTCTGTGGCTGACGCCGTGGCTGTGCTACAACGTCCTGTGGCCGTCCCGCGGGTTTGGCATGGAGGTAGCCCCCTCCAGATCTTTCACGATGGGCATAGCGCTGTCCGCGGCTTTCTGGACAGGGGTGCTGCTGCTGGATCATTTCAGGGCTGCGAAGACGTTTCTGCTGCATACGATGGAGGGAAAAGTGATTACCTACGCGGTATTGTTTGTTCTCCTGTACCTGTTGGCCTTCCGGTATCCCTTCGTCGAGGTTCCCGGAGCCGCCTATGTGGATTGGGATATGGTTTTTATCGGCAGATACTCGAAATACCCGAAGCGTCCCATTTACGACTTATTGAGAGAATGCATTCCCATCTTTTATGCGATCGTGCTGAGGACGGGCTGCAGGGTACTGGAAAGACAGGGCGTCCTCAATCATGCAGCGGAGAGGGAGATGAGGGGAAAAGCGGGGTTCGAGTTATGAGCCAGCCGGATTACTATCAGCTCCTGGGCGTATCCGCCGACGCTTCGGCCGCGGAGCTGGAGGCCGCCTACCGGCGGATAACCGCGCTTTTCGGCCCCGATGTGAACCCGGAGCCGTTTGCCGCGAAAATTCATGCCGCGGCTTCGGAGGCCTGGCGGGTCTTGAGCGACCCGGTGCGGCGGGAGGCGTACGACCGGCTGCAGAGCGGAACGGCCCCGCAGGGTGGGGAGGGCGTGCTGCCGCCCCCCGATCAGCCGTACCGAGGCGATATGGAGGGCCCCGTATCCCGTCCGGATTCCGGCTTCGACGAGGAGATCCCCTCGTCGAACTACCATTACGTAATCGAGCGCTCCACCAGCGCTGTAAGGGAGAGGAGCTTGCTGGAACAGATCCTCAGCCCGCAGTTCATCGTGGTGTTCATCGTGTCGGTCGTATGCCTGAGTCTGGCGCCGTGGCTGTGCTACAACGTTTTGTGGCCGTCCCGCAAGTTTGGCATGATGATCGACCTCTCCAGGGCTCTTGTGATGGCCGTGGCGCTGTCGGCGGTTTTCTGGGTGTGGATGATGTTGTTGAATCACGTTCCCTCTTTTCGGTCCCTGGAGAGATTCCTGTTGTATACCAGGGAGGGAAAGGTGGTTGCCGGCACCGTACTGTTTGTCGTTTTCTTCATTGGGGCCTTCCGATATCCCTTCGTCGAGATCCCCGGGACCGTTGCCAGGGAGAGGAATTGCGGCTGGACTTTTACTGGTCCCCGGCATTCCATTTACGGAGTTTTAGGTGGGGTGCTTCCAACTTATAACCTTCTTGTTTTGTGGGTAGGCTATAGAATCTTAAAAAGGCAGGGTGTCTTCAATCCTGTGGCGGAGGGGAAAAGTGGGGGGTGAGTCATGAGCCAGCCGGATTACTATCAGCTCCTGGGCGTATCCGCCGACGCTTCCGCCGCGGAGCTGGAGGCCGCCTACCGGCGGATAACCGCGCTCTTCGGTCCCGATGCGAACCCGGAGCGCGTCACGAACACCCCTCAAAGCACCATCGTATCCCGTCCGGGCGAGACGCTGGCGGCCCGTCAGATCATCCTACTTATAGGGTGGACCGAAGGTTTAGCGTAGCTATAATTATCACTGAACAACGACAGGGGTCCCCTTTTCGTGCTTGACAAAAAACGTATTTCGATATAAGTTTTCAATATCAAACATGCACTTTTGTTTGAGCCACAAGCGGGGCTTTACGGCAGTTTTTACTGGCGGGGAAGTTTTTAGGGCGGATGCGACGGCGATGAAGAAACCGATTATCCAAAGCTTTATGGAGTCGATCCGGGAGGCGGACACGGAGAAGTATCTCAAGGCTCTCGTGTTCTGTTTTGGGGCGCCAACAATAAGAGGGCTGAAGGCGGCGACCCTGCTCAACCTCAGGCGCGGCGGGGAGGATGTCCGGCCCCTGTGGAGGGCAAGGGGCGAGAGCTGGCTGCGTCCCCTGGGCGTGGAGGCGGTCTTGCTCAACGGCCGTGTGGCCTCCGCGTCGGGCAGCGCGCTGGTCATGATCTATCGGCGCAGACTGCTGGAGCGGGTCTTGGCCTCGAAGGCCGTGCGCGACATCCTTGCAGACCGGGGATATGCCTTTCCCTTCAGTTTGGACGCCTGCCTGGAGCACCTCCAAAAACGCTTTCGCCTCGAGTTCCCCCACGAAATCGGCCTCTTTCTCGATTACCCTCCTGAGGACGTCAGGGGATTCCTGGAGCACAGAGGTGCCGAAAGTCTGGCTGTGGGGTACTGGAAGGTTTACGGCAATGTTGAGAAGGCCCGCCGCGCCTTCAGACGGTATCGGCGGGCGGAGTGCGACGCGGCCCGTTCCCTGTTGAATGGGAACGGCTTTCGTCTGTAGTCGGGCCAAGGCTGCAGGGACTTCCGTAGTGTGGGGCCTTTGCAGCCGAGAAATCCGAAAAGAACGAGGAGGTCTGTGGAATGTCGAAGATTATGGTGGTCTACTGGTCGGGCACGGGCAATACCGAGAAGATGGCGGAGGCGATCGCCAAGGGAGCCGAGGGAAAGGGCGCCGCGGTGGAGTGTAAGAACGTGGCGAACGTTGCCGTGGCCGATCTCGCGGGCTACGACGTCGTGGCCTTCGGGTCCCCCTCGATGGGCGTCGAGACCATCGAGGAGGGGGAGATGGAGCCGTTCTTCGCCGAGGCGCTTCCGGGGCTGAAGGGGAAGAAAGTTGCCATCTTCGGTTCCTACGGATGGGGCGACGGGGAGTGGCTGCGTACATGGGCCGACCGCTGCCGCAGCGGCGGCGTAACGCTCATGGACGACGGCCTGGCGGTCAACGAGACGCCGGACGATGCGGGGACAGCGGCATGGGCTCGAGGTATCGCAGGAGGGGCCCTTGACG
>CAJPSE010000037.1 GCA_905373185.1 uncultured Fretibacterium sp. | reverse complement strand
CCTTTTGTTTACTTGATGTTTAGACGGATAAAGCCCTGCCCTTGGAGTATGAGATTCCTTTTTGCTTGTCTTGTCGTTGTCGTGCTTTATTCCTTGGTGGAAGTTGTTTTCTTTAACAGGCTCTTTTGGGGAAGACTGTGTTTTTTGGTGTTTTCCCTAGGAGGGCTTTTTTTTATTATTGGATTCGTTAAAAATTATCTTGCACATGACATTACATTCGTGGATGTTTCTCTTTGGATGAGTATCTTCATGAGAACACTTCTTGGCATGGCCGTCATTTATCGCACATGTCTTGGGTTGGAGCAGAAAAGAGGGGTGAAAGGAATTCTCTGGCCTAGAAAGATATTTGAACATGAGATCGAGTTTTTATTTTTGGCCTTGCACATGCTTTTCTGGATCATATGGTTCTTTAACCTCTTTGAGGCTATCAGGGGTATCTTATATGTGTCTTTAGGGGTTGTTTTTTTCCTCCTACTGCAGGTAGTTTTCCTTCATAGTCTTTTCTGGGCCAAGGTAGCGTTTGTTCTATCTGTAATAAAATTGTGCGGCTTCATTCTTATCGCGATTTTGCTGTCATTTGGTGGTTGGTTTATTCAAGCGTGGGAAGGCAGTTCCATAGATTTTTTACCATTGTTTGCAGGAATGTTTCTTTTGGGGGAAGAAGTTGTTTTCCTTTTGGTTGTTGAAGGTACTTGTCTTAGAATTGAAGGAAAATGGAACTAAGGCATTTCATTCATTTATGCTGCCTCTAATGCAACATAACATACATTATAGGACATTTATATAGTTTCCGCCGAAAACACAGGACCGATATTAACTGGAAGATGTATGGGATAACCTTCGTTTCGAGCTTCAACTCGAACTTCAACGTTCTTGGATTCTCCCGACAGCCTTTCAGGAATCCGTGCTCTCGTTTCCCCCGTCCCCGTAGAGGAGCCGGATATTTCGATCCAGGTTCTTGACGAAGCACCGAAAGACGGCCGCCGTCAGGAAGCAGCCGGCCCCCTGGAGAAGGATGGACCAGGTCACGCCGAAACGGTTCATGATCGCCCCCGCAGCGAGGCTGCCCAAGGGGGCGAATCCGGAAAAGGCCATGACGTAGAGGCTCATGACCCGCCCCCGCATGTCGTCGGAGATGAAGGATTGGAGCATCGTGTTACAGCCCGTCGTCGAGTAGACCAGCCCTCCGCCGACCAGTGCGGACATCGGCAGCAGAATCCAGCGGCTTCGCGCCAGGGCCATGGACAGGAGCCCCATCCCCATGACGATGAGGGCCAGGAACATCCTGGCGGGAAATCCGCGGATGCTCGGGGCCGAGGCGATACGCATCGTGGACGAGAGCGCACCCAGCCCTACGCAGCCCAGAATCAGCCCGAAGAGCGAGGCATCCTCCCTCAGGACCAGTTTCACGAGGGCGGAAAATGTGACGTAGATGGGCATCCCCAGGAAGCTTACGGCACACATCAGAAGAAGGACGACCCCGAGGTGGCGGTTCTCCCCAACGTAGATGAGCCCCTCCCGGATGGATTGCCTCACGCTCGCCCGAGGTGTTTCCGGAGGGGCCTGAGGCGGCAGCCGCATGATGAAGAGTGCGTGGATGGGGGCCAGAAAGGCCAGGCCAGTCAACAGGAAACAATAGCCCTCCCCTACGGCCGCCACGATGAACCCGGCGAGGCTGGGACCGATGACGCGCGACAGATTGAACACGGCCGAGTTCAAGGCGATAGCATTGGACAGGCATTCGGGTCGATCGACCATCTGGCTGATGCACGCCTGCCTTGCGGGCATGTCGAAGGCGTTGATGGATCCCAAAAGGACGCTGACCATGAGGATAATCGGATAGCTCGCCCGTTGTGACAGGGTCAGGAACCCCATGAGCAGGGCGATGAGGAGGAGCATGAACTGCGTCACCTGGATCAGGTGCTTCTTGTCGACGCGATCGATCAGAGCCCCCGAGAAGAGGCCCAGGACGAGGATCGGGATCTGACTCGCAAAATCGTTGGCGCTGGACAGAAAGGGAGAGTCCGTCAACGAGAGCACCAGCCAGACCGTCGCCATGCGCTGCATCCAGATGCCGGTCATGGACACGACCTGACTGGTCATGAACAGCCTGAAGTTGCGGGATTGAAGAGAGCGGAACGTCTCCCCCGAAAACGTCATCGGTACGGAGAACCTCCAAGCGGCCCTCTGCCGGGAGAAGGGAGGGAGGAGAGAAAATCCAGGGCATTGAGGCGTGCGATCCGCTCCGCGGCATCCTCCCCTATCCCGGAGGCGGCGAACATCCTCTCGTAGCGGGACGAGTCCAGGATGGGAAAATCCGTCCCCATCAAAAATTTATGGGCCACCCCCGCGTCCACGATCGTTCGAAGGACGGCGGGCTCGTAGAGCCAGGGCAGCGCGGCCAGATCGTAACGGGCATTGGTCAGGCAAAGGCGCATCTCGGGCATCAGTTCGTACAGCCACAGCCCCCCGCCCAGGTGCGCGAAGACCGTCCGAACCTCAGGATGATGCCAGCAAAAGGCAGCTGCCTCTCTGGGACCGACGTTCCCCTTGCCCACGTACCCATGCCCGACGGGCTCCGCCGTGTGCCACAGCACGAACAGGCCGGCCTCTTGTAGGACACCGGCCAAGCGCCAGGTCTGTTCCCTGTCGGAGATGTCGATGTTCTGCCCCTCCGGGAACAGCTCCCCGACCCCAACCAGACCGGCCTCGGCGCAGCGCAGGATCTCCTCGCAGGCCCCCCTTGCCATGGGAGGAACGAGACAGAGGCCGCTCAGCCTGTCGGGATGCTTCCTCACACCCTCGATGATGTAGTCGTTGCACAACCTGCAGAGTCCCAGGTCCCGAAAGGCGAAGCCGCCCACGACGGCCCGCTCGACGTCGTCGCGCTCCATACGGTCCAGCAGGTCCTCGAGCGTGGCCCACCGGTGCACCCGGTTATGGGTCAGGGCATTGAAATAGGGCTCGCGCAGGGACAGGGACTCCGCATCCCGGATGATCTCCGGGGGATACACGTGGATGTGGAAGTCGACGGTCTTCATTCGGATGGCCTCCCCTATGCGCTAAATGTCGAAATTCACCAGGGGATCTCATCTTTCCCCTCGATGACGGAGCGAATGGTCCTGCCGGAAAATCCCCTGCGCCGGAGCCTGCCGACGATCCGTCTCGTCTCCATTCCCCCGGCCAGCCAACCCGCCGCGAGGGCCCGGGCCTGCGCCTCCTCGTCCCGACCCTCCAGGGCGGAGACGACGTCCTGGAGGGCTATCCCTCTCCGCGAGAGCTCACAGGCTATTCGGTCGTCCCCCCAGCTCTCGTGTCCCTCCACGAAAAGACGGGCGTAGAGCGCGTCATCCAGGAGGCTCATTCCGCGAAATTCAGCGATCAGGGCCTCCGCCTCCTCGGGCGTGGCCCCCCATGCGGCAAGACGCTCGCGAGCCTCCCGCTCCGGACGGGGCACACGGGAGAGGAGCCGGAAAAGCCGAAGCCGATGTTCCTCCGATGAGAGCTCTTTTTTCTCCTGTTTTTCCGGCACCCCCGTCATCGAGGACCGTCGCCCTCCGTCCCCATGCCGCCCAGAAAACGGCCGATGAAGTTCCTCAGGTCCTCTACCCCCGAACGGCTCTCTCCCGAGGTGATGACGGGGACGTCAACGGAGATCAGGCCGCCCCGCACATACTCCTGCAGGAGGGCTCGATGCCGGCCTCTGGCGACCTTGTCCGCCTTGGTAAAGACCACCAGCATCGTTCTGCCGCATCCGCTCAGCCACTCCTGGAGGGCCCGGTCATTCCCCAGGAGGCCGTGCCGGAAGTCCACGAGATGGCAGACGAGGCGCAGCGTTTTTCTCCGTTCAACGTAGGCGGCGACCAGCCGGGACCATTCGTTTCTCTCCGCCTTGCTCCGGGACGCATAGCCGTATCCCGGAAGGTCGACCAGACGAAACGGCGTCGCGGCCTGCACGGAGTAGAAGTTGATGCTGCGGGTCTTTCCCGGCGTCGCCCCCACGTGGGCCAGCCTCGTCCCCAGCAGCGCATTGATCAGCGTCGACTTCCCGACGTTCGAGCGCCCGGCAACGGCGACCTCCGGCGTCCCCTCCGGCGGAAGCTGAGGGATGGAGAAACAGGTCGCCTCAAGAGACGCCTTCCAGAGCATCGGTTTTCTCCGTTTCGTTTTTTTCCGGTTCGGCCCTCTCCGGCCTTTCCAGCCCCTTTTCGAGGACCGTCAGGACCTCCTCGGCGTAATCGAAGCGCATTCCCTCGGTATATTCCTCGGGGATCTCCTCGACGTCCACCCTGTTGGCCGCGGGCAGAACGATGTGCAGGACCCCATGGCGCCGGGCGGCGAGGATTTTCTCCCGAATGCCCCCGACGGGAAGGACCTTGCCCCTCAGGGATATCTCGCCCGTCATGGCGATGCCCGGGCGGACGCGGCGGCCGCTGACCGCCGACAGAATGGCCGTGGCCATCGTGATTCCGGCCGAGGGACCGTCCTTCGGAACGGCTCCCTCGGGAACATGGATATGGATGTCCACGCTCTTCCAGTCGAACTCCCCTATCCCGAGGGCCTGGCTCTCGGACCGCAGATAGCTCACGGCCGCCCGGGCGGACTCCTGCATCACGTCGCCGAGATTTCCGGTGAGGACCAGCTCCCCCTTTCCCCTCATCGTCACGGCCTCGATGAGCAGGACGTCGCCTCCCGCCTCCGTCCAGGCCAGACCGACGACGTTCCCTTTCTCGGGGACCTTCGGGACGGACAGGTCGTAGAGCTTCGGGGGGCCCAGGTAGTCCTTGAGGTCCCCTACCTTGACCCCCACCGGAAGGGCGAGGGGCTCAGACTTGTCCCCCGCCTCGACGAGACGGCGCGTAATCTTGCGCGCCACCATCGACAGGGCGCGGTCCAGCCCGCGGACGCCGGCCTCGCGCGTGTAGGAGGCGATGACCTTTTTGACCACGGGGACCGGGATCTTCACCTCGGACCGCTTCAGGCCGTGCTCCTTCAATATCCTCGGGACGAGGTAGCGCATCGCGATCTGCAGCTTCTCCTCGGCCAGATATCCCGGAAGGGGGATCACCTCCATACGGTCCAGAAGGGGCCTGGGAATCGTGTGAGTGACGTTGGCCGTGGTGATGAAAAGCACCTCGCTCAGGTCGAAGGGGACCTCGAGGTAGTGATCGGTGAAGGTGCCGTTCTGCTGCGGGTCCAGGACCTCCAGCAACGCGGAGGCCGGGTCGCCCCGAAAATCGTTTCCCAGCTTGTCGATCTCGTCCAGCAGGATGACGGGGTTGCAGCTACCGGCCCTCGCCAGCTTCTGGATGATACGTCCCGGGAGGGACCCGATATAGGTCCGTCGGTGCCCGCGGATCTCGGCCTCGTCCCGGACGCCCCCCAGGGAGACGTTGACGAAGCGCCGGTTCAGCGAGTCCGCGATGGAGCGCCCCAAGGAGGTCTTCCCCACCCCCGGAGGGCCGACGAAGCAGATTATTTGCCCCTTCATGTCCGTCCCGGCGCGCCGCCGGACGGCCAGGAACTCCAGGATGCGGTCCTTCACCTTGCGCATGCCGTAATGATCCCGGTCCAGGATTTTCTCCGCCCTGGCGATGTTCTCGTTCTCCTCGGTCCTCATTCCCCACGGCATGTCCAGGAGCCAGTCCAGATAGCTGCGGACCACGGCGGCCTCCGGCGAGATCGGGGACATCCTGGCGAGCCGGGCTATTTCCCGCTTTGCCTTGTCCCGCGCCTCGTCGCTCATCAGGGAGGAGTCCACCCTCTCCGCATAGCGCAGCTGCTCCTCCCCATCCTGCTCCTGTCCGAGCTCGTTCTGGATGACGCGCAGCTGCTCCCGCAGGTAGTATTCCTTCTGCTGCTTGTCGACGACGGAGCGCACGCGGTCCTGAATGTCGTGCTCCAGCTCCAGGATGTCTATCTCCTCCGTCAGGAGACGCAGCAGGAGGGACAGGGCCTCCTCCACGTCCTGAAGCTCCAGGAGGGCCTGACGATCCTCCAGCTTCGCGGATACGTGCGAGCCGATCAGGTTGATGAGCTGCCCCAGATCGTTCAGCTCCGCGATGGAGGCCATCACCTCGTTCGGGATGCGGGGCTGCAGGGTGTTGTAGCGCTCGAAGCTGTCGAGGACACGCCGCCTCCAGGGCTCCAGTTTTGCCGATTCCGCCTGGATCCAGGGCATGGGGACCACGTGCGCCGTCAGGATGTCCTTGTCCAGCCGGTATTCCCGAACCCTCATCCGGGCTATGCCCTCGACCAGGACCTTGGTCGTCCCATCCGGGACGCGCACCACCTGAAGGACGTTGCAGAGGGTCCCCACCTTGTAAAGGTCACCGATCTCCGGGTCCTCGGTCCCATTGTCCGTCTGGGCCGCCACGAAGACCTTCTTGTCCTGGAGGAGGGCGGATTCCATAGCCCGTATGGATCGGGGGCGCCCCACGAAGAGGGGCATGATAATACCCGGAAAGAGGACCATGTCCCGGACGGGAAGAACGGGGCAGGTCCCCTCCTCCGGGGTATCCGAATCCTGTGAGGCTACAACCGCGATCCTCGTCGCCACCTCAGGCCACCTCCCGGGCCTCTCGAAACAGGCTTTCGAGGGAGGCGTTCCGGTCGACGAAATCCGCCGTGATGGAGAGGTCGCTCACCTTGCCCTCCATCGAGGGCAGCTCGTAGAGCACGTCCAGCATCAGGCTCTCCATGATGGAGCGCAATCCGCGGGCCCCCGTCTTCTTCTTGACGGCAAGCTGGGCAATACGGGCAAGGGCCTCGGGAGTGAATTCCAGTTGCACGCCCTCCATGGACAGGATCTTCTGGTACTGCTTCACCAGGGCGTTGCGGGGCTCCTGCAGGATGCGGATGAAGGCCGCCTCGTCGAGCTCCTCGAGGGCCACCAGGACGGGAATACGCCCGACCAGTTCCGGGATGAAGCCGAAGGCCATGAGATCCTCGGGCTGAATCTTGCGCACGATGTCGTAGCGTTTCTCCGAGGTACGCACGGACAGCTCCCCTCCAAAGCCCAGGGAGCGCTGAAGCTCGCGCCGCGCCACGATGTTCTCTATTCCCTCGAAGGCCCCTCCGCAGATGAAGAGGATGTTCTCCGTGTTCATCTGGATGAAGTCCTGATGAGGGTGTTTGCGCCCGCCCTTCGGTGGAATGTTGGCGACGGTCCCCTCGAGGATCTTGAGCAGGGCCTGCTGAACGCCCTCCCCTGAGACGTCCCGTGTGATGGAGGCGGACTCCGACTTGCGCGCGATCTTGTCTATCTCGTCCAGGTAGATGATGCCCCTCTCCGCGGAGGGCAGATCGTAATCCGCCGCCTGGAGGAGGCGCACCAGGATGTTCTCGACATCCTCCCCCACGTATCCGGCCTCGGTCAGGGTCGTCGCGTCCGCGATCGCGAAGGGGACGTTGAGCTTGCGGGCCAGGGTCTGGGCTATCAGGGTCTTTCCGGACCCCGTCGGGCCCAGCAGCAGGACGTTGCTCTTCTGAAGATCGATATCCCCATTGCGCAGCTCGATGTTGTTCCGCACCCTCTGATAATGACTGTAGACGGCCACGGAGACCACCCTCTTGGCCAGGGTCTGTCCCACGACGAACTGATCCAGAAACTCCTTCAGCTCTCGGGGCTTCACCGGGAAAAGCGCCGACGGCGCCTCCTTCGCCTCCTCCTCTCGCTCCTCCCGCACCGGGGGCTGGTCCCCTTCCAGGGGCGGCATCTCCCCTTTTTCGTTCTCCAGGAGGATGGTGCAGAGCTCCACGCACTCGTTGCAGATCCAGGCTCCATGACCGGCGATCAGGCGATAGACCTCGCCTTGGGACTTCCCGCAGAACGAGCAGTGAATATCCTTCCGTTCAAATCCGCTTCCGTTGATCCTGTCCAAAGTGAAACGACCTCCAAAAAACGCATTAAGGGGACAGCAGAGTCCATCCCCTTAAAACGCCTCATATTCATGGTTTAGAGCCGGTAAGGCGCCGGGGTTACCGCGAGTCGATGATGCGGTCGATCAGGCCGTACTGCAGGGCCTCCTCCGCCGTCATGAAGTTGTCCCGCTCCGTGTCCCGTGCGACGTCCTCGATGTCCCGGCCCGTATGGGCGGCCAGGATGCGGTTCAGGCGTTCCCGCGTCTTCAGGATGTTGCGTGCATGGATCTCGATATCGGTGGCCTGCCCGCGGGTCCCGCCCGAGGGCTGATGGATCATCATCTCCGCGTTCGGCAGCGCCAGGCGCTTCCCCTTGGCCCCGCTGGACAGAAGCACCGCCGCCATGCTCGCCGCCAGTCCCACGCAAATAGTCGAGACCGGGCTCTTGATGTACCGCATCGTATCATATATGGCCAGCCCGGCGGTCACGCTGCCCCCGGGGCTGTTGATGTAGAGATGGATGTCCTTCTCCGGGTCCTCGCTCTCCAGAAAGAGCAGCTGCGCGATGATGGAATTCGCGACCCCATCCTCCACCTCCGTCCCCAGGAAGACGATGCGATCCTTGAGGAGCCGGCTGTAGATGTCGTAGCTCCGCTCTCCCCGCCCCGTCTGCTCGATGACGTAAGGAATGTAGTAGGACATGGGGACCTCTACCGCTCCCCGGTTTTGTCCGCCGAGGCCGCCTCCGCCTGCGGAGCCGACAGCTCGTCCACGTCCCGGACCTTGACGAGGGTCATGAGGAGAGCCGTAATCTTGGAGTAGCGAAGGTCATCCACGACCCCGGCCATGAACTTCCGGTCCTTGTGGAACAGGCCCAGCAGCCTGTTGCGATCGATGCCGTAAATTGCCGTGCGGCGGTCCACCTCCGCCTCGAAGTCGTCCTTGGAGACCTCCACATCGTATTTCTTGCCGATGGCGTCCAGGACAAGCATATTCCGGACCATCTCGACGGCCCTGGAGCGGATGATACCCTCGTAGCGGGCTTCGTCCTCATTCCTCACGCTGAGGAGCTCCTTCATCCCTATGTTGAAATGCCGCCGTGCATCCTCGTCGTCCCTCTTCTTCAGAAGCTCGGCCTGGCGCTCCACCAGGCTTTCGGGGACCTCCACCTTGGACCGCCTCGCGACCTCGTCCACGGCGCGGTCGGCGGCGTGGGCCTCGTTCTCCCGCTTCATACGGGCCAGGAGGTCGTCCCCAATCTTCCGGCGGAAGGCCTCCTCTGTTGCTACCTCCGTATCCTCCCCGAACAGGGTCTTGAAGAAAGCGGCGTCGAGGTCCGGAAGGATGCGGGCATTGACGGTCTCGAGGGTCATCGTATAATGCACGCGCTTGCCCGCCACCGTGCTGTCCCGGTAATCGGGCTCGACGTCGAACTCCGTCTCCACGGTCTCGCCGGCAGCCCTGCCCAGCAGCGCGGAACGGACCTCGTCGCGGATATCCTCGTCGGAGAGGTCGATCTCGCCCTTCTGGGGATCGCCCTCCCCAGAGGACGCATCGTCCAAAACGCGGGTGACGAAGTTCACGGCGACGACATCCTCCTTCCCGGCCGGGCGTTCGACCGACTCCAGATGGGAATGCCGTTTGCGGATATCGAGGATCAGGGCGTTCACCATGTCGTCCGTCACCTTGGAGTTCAGCCGTTCGACCTCTATCTCCTCCAGGGCTGGCAGCTCCGTCTCCGGCATGACCTCCAGGGTAAGCTCGCAGGTCACGGGTTCCCCCTCATGGATGTCGTCGACATGGATGGACGGGTCGGAGATCGTCTCCAGGTCGTAGTCCTCGACGACCTGCTGCAGAGCTCCGGGAAGGATCTTCTCCAGGGCCTCGTTATAGAGCGTCTGACGTCCGATGCGCATCTCTATCACCCTGCGCGGAGCGTGCCCCTTGCGGAACCCGGGGATGTTCGTGCTCCGGGAGATCTCGCCCAGCGCCTCGGCAAGCCCCTTGGAAAACTCGGCCGCCTCGAACTCGACCTTGACCCTGACGACATTCTTCTCCTGCCCCAGCAACTCCGTCTTCATCTCTCAGACCCCTTTCGAGCTTTCAAACGCGCGTATTATACCATTGAACCCATTTGAACGGGCACTTGAAACGGCCGAGCGGCACGCTTTCGACCGGTCTCGAATCCGTCTTTTAAGGGGCCGCGCTTTCAGGGGCTCTGTGCTAGAATGAATGCGCCGCAATCTCAACGATTTTTACGATCGTTCAGGCTCCGTGAGGTTTCGACTCGCGGAGCGTCGGAATCTTCAACAGTAATTTTCAATCGGAATCTTCGAGGAGGAGACAGAGAATGCCTATGCAGATAGGATTGGACGAATTGCTTTCCATGCTGCTGGCCCGCGTGGACGGGCTTGCTATGGACTCGGAAAATCAGAAGAGCCGTTTCAACATCATGTTTCGTATCCTTTACAAGAAAGGCATCTTTTCCGAGGAGGACGTCCTCGATGCGGTTCGTGAGGAGCATCGTATCCTCAAGGAGCTCGGGATGCTGGAGAAGATGCCCGAGGAGGAGGCCATCCGGTCCGCGGCCAACGCCCTGATGCTCTGGATCAAGGGGGATGTGACGGCCATACGCAAGTCCCTGGAGGAGTACGACAAACGCCTTCAGGAGGCCATGAGCAAACAGCAGAAGCCGAAGATCGACGTTGCCTCCGCGGCGGTCCTGAATCAGCTGGACCGCATGGGAGGGGCCCCCCAGGGCGGAAAAAAGCTTATTCTCTAAGACCTCATCCTTCCTTGGACGCACCGCCACGCCGATGCCCCATCCTCTTCTGACAATGATGCGGCTTTGGAGCCGGATGGCAGGCCACGGATTTTTCGTGGCCTTGCTTGATGCCCTTTTCCTCTCCCTCGCCGTCTATCTCGGATACGCCATACGCCTCAGCCTCTTCATCCCGGAACTGTACCTCTCCGACTGCCTCCGCGCCGCCCTGGCGTTCTCGGCGTCCGGCGCGGCAGTGTTCGCCCTGGGAGGGCAGTACAGGATATTATGGACTCAGGCGGGTTTCGAGGACTATCTCCGCTTTGCAAAGCTCTACATCCTGGCGGCCCTCCTTCTCTTTTTCGCGAATTTCGTCTGGCGCTTCGCCCTGCTCCCAAGGACCACGCTCGCAATCCTGCTCTTCTCGGGATTTTTCTTCTGCAGCGGACTCCGGGTCTCCTGGCGCCTGGTTCACGAGCCATCCCCAGCCCAGTCCACCCGGCAGAGGACCCTCATCGTGGGGGCCGGCGAGGCCGGCATCCTGTTGGCGCGGGACCTGATCCGAAATTCCGGGGACCTCCTCCCGGTGGCCTTCGTGGATGACGATCCCCAGAAGCTCGGCAAAAGGATCGCCGGGCTCGACGTCGTCGGGAGCACGGAGCAGCTGACGGAGATCGTCGGGGAGCAGGACATCGGGGTCGTCCTGATAGCCATCCCCTCCGCGCTCGGAAGGAAGATTCGCTCCCTTTACGACCACCTGGCCCCTCTGGGCGTCGAGGTCCGCATCCTCCCCAGC
>CAJPSE010000036.1 GCA_905373185.1 uncultured Fretibacterium sp. | reverse complement strand
GGGGGATTGGGGCCAAACCCCCCATGTTAATTTCTAGGGAAGCGCTGGAACTTTTTTCCCATAGATGTTTTACATATTTCTCTTTGGCAAAATATGCGTTCTTGTTTTAATCAGCGTTTCCCTAGAACTTCAGAACGCGGTCCAGCACCTGGATGCTCTGGCGCGGGATGAACTGCCCGCTTCCGGGCTTGGCGACGATGCCCTTGATGCCGCGGATATGCGCGTCCACCAGCTCGGGATGATCCCTCCGGTACCCCTTCTTGTACTGGGGGCTCTCCAGGTTGTCGAACTCCTTGAAGAGGTCCGCGTAATCGCGCTGGATCTCCTCGGGGTACTCGTGCACGAGGCTGCGAAGCTCCGCGTCGCTCAGGCCGGAGAGCGAGCTCTCGACCTTATCCTCGAAGACGACGTGCCCCCGGACGACCGTCTTGGCGACGCGCCCCTTCAGCTTCATCCCCTCCAGGGGGGTGTAGCCGCACATCGAGGCCTCGTTCTTGACGTCGATCGTCCACTCCTTATCCAGGTCGATGATCGTGAAGTCGGCGTCGGAGCCGATATGCATGGCACCCTTCTTGGGATACAGGCCGTAATGAATGGCCGCGTTCCTGGAGAGCACGTCCACGAGCTTGCTCAGCGTGAGGCGCCCCTTGTTGTAGCCCTCCGACACGAGGATGGGAACCATGGTCTCCACCCCGGGGATGCCGGGGAAGGCCGTCCAGATGTTCATGCCCTCGAAGCGCTTCTCGCTCTCGAGCTCGTAGGGGGCGTGGTCCGTCGCGATGAAGTCCACGCTGCCGTCCACCAGTCCCTGCCAAAGCTCCTCGTTGTCCCGCTTCGTCCGCAGGGGAGGAGCTATTTTGGCGCAGGCCCCGTACTTCGTCATGGCCTCCTGATAGTTGAGCGTCAGGTAATGCGGGCAGGTCTCACTGGTGCAGTTCAGGCCGCGGAGCTTGGCCCCGCGGATCAGCTTCGCGCCGATGCCCGTGCTCATGTGGACGATATGCAGCCGGGCCCCCACGGCCTCGGCGAAGGAGATGCCCAGCTCAATGGCCACCTTCTCGGCCAGCTCCATCCTGGCCTCGGCCCAGGCCGGACCGTCCATCCGACCCTCCTTCTGGAACTTCTTCACGTAGAAGTCGCACATCGCGAAGTTCTCGGCGTGGATACCCACCGCCAGCCCCGTCTGGGCCACGGCCCTGAAGGCCTCGAGCATCTCGGGGTCGGTGACCCTGGGATAGGTGGGGACCGAAGGTGTCATGTAGACCTTGAAGGCCACCGCACCGTGGTCGGCCTGAGCGGCGACGTTGTCCAGGCGATCCTCCCTCACGTCCTCCCCCGTGACGCCGCCCCACAGGGCGAAGTCCACCAAGGCCTGGCGCGCAAGCAGACTCCTCTTCAGGTCCATCTGCTTGACGCTCCTCACGGACGGGACCGAACAGCAGGGCATGTCGATGATGGTGGTGATGCCGCCGCGGGCGGCCGCAGCGGAGCCCGTGACGAAGTTCTCCCTGTGGTTGAAACCCTGATACATAAAATGCGTATGGGAATCGATGCACCCCGGCAGTGTCAGGAACCCCTTCGCGTCGATGACCTCCTTGGCCTCGATACCCTCCGCGCATTCGACAAAACCGGAAATCTTCTCGTCCTTCACCAGAATGTTCGTCAGCGCCGTTCCATCGCCCTGCGGTATCCTGGCATTCTTCACGATCACGTCGTACTTCATGAATAGGAACCTCCTTCCAATTGCCATTTCAGCAAAACTGCCATTTCAACAAAACTACAGTTTCAGCAAAAAACTGCCGTTTCAGCTCCATGTCGAAGCGCCCAGACCCGAAACGCTTCCCTTCAATCAAATCGCAAATCCAAATCGCAAATCGGCCCCTCGCGGGGCGAACTCCGCCCTGTTCCTACTCGCTCTCCAGCAGCAGCATGTTGTGCTCCAGCAGCTGATGCTCCTGGAAGTCCAGAAGGTGAAGATAATGGTCCGCGCACTGAAGCAGGACCTTCGTGGGGAACACGCCGCTCATCTGGACGCCCTTCACGGAGACCCCGACGCTGGCGGCCTCGGAACGGATCAGCTCCACCACGCGATAAAGCGGCGTATCGTCCGTATTGAACATGTTCATGGAGACGGCCGCCTCCTCATACCCGTCCGGGGTGAAGGCCACGGCCCTGATGGTGCTGAACCCACCCGAGGGGCCACGGACCATCTTAGCGATCCTCTTGGCGACGTCCAGGTCCTTCGTGTTCAACAGCACGTTGACGGCCACCAGGTTCCTCTCGCCGGCGCTCACGATCGTGGCGCCGCTCTTCTCGGAGAGCAGCCCCTTCCCCAGGTCAGGCGCACGCGACTCCAGAACCGCGGGGTTGCCCTGGTTCTCCTCGAGAAGCTTCTTCAGGCCCTCGTACTGCCCCTGACGGATGAAGGATATCTCCCGCCGCTCCTCGGAGCGCGCGTTGACCCCCGCGAAGAACACGGGCACGCCGTACTTCTCCCACAGCTCCCGGCCGATGCGGAATGCAAGCTCCTTGACCTCGTCCAACCCGATGTTGCGCAGCGGGAAAAGCGGAATGGTGTCCTGTGCGCCGATGCGGGGGTGCTTCCCCTTCTGCACGCGCATATCGATCAGCTCGTAGGCCTTGCCCGCCATCGCGACCAACGCCTTGGCCAGCGGCTCCGGCTCGCCTATAAGCTCCACGGGAGTGCGGTCGAAGTCCGCATCGGGATAACAATCGATGAAGCGCACGCCGGGAACGTTACGAACCTCGTTGACGACGGCATCTACGACCGCCTTATCCCGACCGGCACTGAAGTTTGGAGCGGAGTGCACATATTGCTTGACTGCCATTCTCTTTCCCCTTCTTCAAAAAAATTTTGAGACTTTCGGGGACGAATCCCCTTATGCGAATCGGCTGCAGGACCGGGACGAAGACGAAAATCCCGCCCGAGAGACGACGACAGCCGCAACGCGCCGAACACAAGGCACAAAACGACGAAAATCTACCCAAAAGCTGCGAAAGAACGGCCCTACCCCTCTCCGTCCTCCGCGCCGGGGATCGTCCTGACGTACTCCTCGAGGATCCGCGCCGACTGGAGCACGGCCTTCAGGGTGACGTATTCGTCGGCCTGATGGAAGAATCGCTCGTCCCCAGGTCCGATGACGACGAAGGGGACACCCAGCCTGGGGACGAACACGGAGGCATCGGTGAAGTAGGTTATCCCCGTCGTCTCCCAGGGAAGCCCCAGCGTTTTGAAGATGCGGACGAAACGGCGTACCAGGGGGGCGTCCTCGTCCATGCCCAGAGCCGGACGGTCCAGGTAAGGCGTTATCTCCAGGGCCAGGGGCGGGTATTTCCGCATCTGGACACGGGCTATCTCGTGAATCTGATCCAGAAGCCCCGAATGGGAGATGCCCGGGGAGGTGCGGATGTCGAACGTGGCCTCCGCCCTGTCGGGGACGACATTGGTGCTGACGGAACCATGGAGCCCCGTGACGACGCAGGTGGACACACCCAAGAGGGGATAGCGCCCCTTCTTGCGGAGCAATGCCGATATGGACCGGGCAAACGCGGACACCTGCTCCACGGCATTGACCCCCTGCCCCGGACGCGAGGCGTGAGCGCTCAGCCCCCTCGCTCTCACCGAGAGCCCCAGGGCCCCCTTGCCGGCCAGACCAACCCGCCCGTCGGTGGGCTTGACCACGACCAGCTCGGCCACACGGTCCAGCTTTCCGCTGTTGCAAAGGGCCTCGGCCCCTATCCCTCCGTACTCCTCGTCGGCCGTGAAGCAGAAGTGAACGTCCACGGACGGCTTGAAGCCCTCCCGAAACAACTTGAGCGCCGTCAGGACGATGCTGGTCACCCCACCCTTCATATCCGCCGCTCCGCGGCCATAGAGCCGCTCGCCGTCGCAGAAGGCAGAGAAGGGCGCGTGCGTCCAAGCCTCCTCGGAATCCACGTTCACCGTATCCAGATGGCCGGTCACGGCAACGGCCCGCCCACGATCCCGTCCGGGCATGGTCAGGATCATGGAAGCCCTGTTGGCCCCATGATCGAGCACCACGATCTCCCTCGTAAAGGGGTCGAAGATCTCCTTCAGGAAGATGACGGCGTCCTTCTCGTCGCCGGCGGGCTGAGTCGTACGGATTCTCACCAGCTGCCCCAGAATCTCCCTGGCACACTGCTCGGGCTCGAACAATCTCGTCTCCTCCCCTAAGAATGAGTATCGAAGGTCTTAAAGGAAATACCGACCATATTATCTTAAGAAAGGACGAGGATAAAAGCACTGACACACACCATGAAATAATGGAGATGTTTTTGTTTTTTTTAACAAAAATCGAGGCAGGGAATCAAGTGGTGGGGAGTTCGTTTTTTTCAGCGGCACGCATAAAGCCGCGAAAGGGACTGAGAACTGGAAACTGGAGACTGGAGACTGAGGAAATCACGCCGTTCAGTTTCTGCTCATGACCCTGTGGATGCGCAGCGCCAGGGACAGGTTGAAGCGACGTTCGCCGTCGTGGGCGGCGAGGTCCAGAATTTCATGAATCCGCCTCAGGCGGTAACGCAGGGTATTGTAGTGCAGCGAGAGCGTCTTTGCGGCTCGCCCCAGGTCTCCGCCGCACTCCTCGACGCAGAGCAGCGTATGGATGAGCTCCTCCCCGTCCCGGGCCTCCTGCAGCAGTGGGGCCAGGGTCTCCCGGCAGAATTCCCGGGCCGGCTCCATGTCCGCCAATATGGCGATCATGCGGGACCCTCCAAGTTGTTCCCAAAAGACAAAATCCTGATGAGATATCCCGCTCCTCAGGATCATCTGTGCCTGACGAGCCTCCTGATAGCTTTGATGGGCAAGGATGGGCCGGCTGCGCCAGCCCCCGGCCGAGGCGAAAAATCTCATTCCGCAGCGCTCGCGGGCGTCGTGCAGGGCACTCTCCAGGACCTCCCTCAGGGTGCCCCTGAAATCCCGCAGGCGCGCTTCCCGCCCCCGATCCTCCGGGAGCTGGAGGGAGAGGAGGACGATGAGGGAATCCGGAAGACGGGCGTAGATGGATTTCGGGAAAAACGCCAGGACCCGGGACTGGATCAGGTTGAAGCCGTTCAGCAGCGCCTCGTCCGACGCCGAGCCATTCGCTTTCTCCCTATTCGCTCCCTCCTTATCCGCCCCCTCCCATTCGGACGAGACGACGAGGCATACGACGCCGTCGCCCTCCAGCTTCCAATGGAATGCCCGGGCGCGGTTGCGGATCTCCTCCTCGTGATAGACCCGGCCGTAGATGAGGTCCTGCACGAATTCATTGCGATAGCGGGTCTTCAGGCGGCTTTCGGCGAGCCTCTGTCCATAGAACAGCCTCAGGACCGACAGGCTGTCCTCCAGGCGTTCCCGAGGGGGGCCCGAAAGCCCCTTTGGACGGTCCAGCACGAGGCGGCCGACGACATTCCCGGAGACGTCGACCTCATAAGATATGTAGATTCGGACGATCTCCCGAAGGGGAAAGGAGAGCATCCTTTCCTCGAAGACGGGGTCCCCGCGGCAGACGACGTTTCCCGTATCCAGTTCCCGCCAGGCGATGCCCACGGAGAGCTCGGCCCGAATCTCATCGAGAATCTCGGGAAGCCCACCATCCCCCAACAGGAGGGGGACGAAGTCGGAAAGCGAGCGTCTCATGAGGGCTCAGGGGCACCGCCCTCCTGCAAAAGTGACCTAAATCCTTCCTCACGGGCTTTTGCATCTCGGACCACCATTTCCGTCAAGACCATCTCCCTGCTCCTTATTTCGGGGTATTATAGCATTAACCGGAGAATGACATCGGGAGGTGAGCACGATGCTGGACGATACAAGCCTGGCCTTCATCCGTTCCGTTGCCGAGGAATATGACGCCGCTCGTGTATTGCTCTTCGGCTCCTGTCTGACAGGACCGGAAGGTGAGGCCAAGGATATCGACCTCGCTGTGGAGGGGTTGTCCTCGAAGGACTATCATGCCTTCTGGGATCGTCTTCTGTGGGCCGAAGAGCTTGGCGAAAAGCCGGTTGACGTAATCCGGGTGGAGGACAACGGTTTCCTCGTTCCGATCATTCTTGACGAAGGGGCGGAGATCTATGCTGACCGAAGGCCACAAAAAATTGCTTGAAAAACAAAAATGGCGGAGACGTAGAGATTCGAACTCTAGGAGCATTGCTGCTCAGACGCTCTCCAAGCGCCCGCCTTCGACCACTCGGCCACGTCTCCGCAAAAACGCGAGATTCATTATACACGCAACACACCGTTTGTGGAAGGGGAAACGGTCCTCCCAAAGGATGATACCCGGGGCATGCGGAGCCCCGGCGGATTCAGATGTCCTTCCTCCCGTAAATCCGACAGGCTATCCGGAAAGAGACCCCGTAGAGGAGCGCCGTCAGGACGAGGAACATTAAGAACCAGTGGCGGTTGAACATAGCCTCCAGGGACTTCATCAGGTCCAACCCCAGCGCGGAGGCAAGGTACTGGAGCCCCCACCCGACCAGGACGGCGCCTGCGAGCAGGACGAAGACCAGGATGCGTCCCCGAGTCGCGCCGCCCTTGTAGATGCAGGGGATCTGGAGCGCGTTCATGACGGCCATCAGGAACACTCCCACCAGAATCAGGCCAAGCCATCTGTCGATATGGGTTATCGTGCCGTGCTTGAACCACTGCAGCGCCAGGCCGAGGAGCACTCCCGCCACAGAGCCGACCGCACTGCTGGCGAGCGCCAGGACGTATTTAGACAGGACAATTTCCCTCCGACTGACAGGCAGGCAGGCGATGTACCGCTCGGCGCCGCTCATCTCGTCGAAGGTGAAGGAGAACAGGACCACCATGCCGAAGCCGAACGCCATCAGGAGCGGCAGGAACTGCAGCTTGTCCCAGGCGGAGGAGGCGCCGGCGAGGACGACCGTCCAGAACAGCAGCGGGTACCTGAAGTCCCTCAGCTGCAGCAGATCCTTTATGACAAGGCCCTTGACGGCTCTCATGCTACGACGCCCCCTCTCTGCCGGCTCTTCCCATACCGAAGCATCAGCTCCTCCAGACTGCTGTCCTCTATCAGGCCGCGTGTTGAGTTCGAAAGGACTGTCCTTCCCTGATGTATGAAGACGATTCGGTCGGCGATGCGCTCCAGGTCCGAGGTGATGTGGCTGGAAACAAGGACGGCGTGCCCCGGGTCCTCCGCGAACGTCCTCAGAATACCCAGGATCTCGTTCCGCGCCACCGGGTCCAGTCCGGCCGTGGGCTCGTCCAGAACCAGGAGGTCGGGCCGGTGGGGCAGTGCGGCCGCCATTTTCAGCTTCGCCTTCATCCCACTGGAGTATTTTTTGATCCTCTTGTCCGGGGGCAGCTGCAGGGATTGCAGCATCCGGAAAAAACAGGGCTCGTCCCATCGCCGATAGATGTTTTTCGCGATTTTGCCGAGGTCGAGCGCGGTCAGCTCGCCCGATAAAAAGCTGTCGTCCAGCACGACGCCGATCCGCTCCCTGATGTCCTTCCCTTGACGGCGATAGCTCATGCCGAAGATCTCGACCTCGCCGCGGTCGACGGCGATGAGGTCCAGAATGGCCCGAATCGTGGTGGTCTTGCCCGCACCGTTCTCTCCGATGAGGCCAAGGATCATCCCCCCCTCCAGCGTCAGGTCGACGTCCTGCAACTGGAACTCCTCGTAGCTCTTGGACAGTCCTCGAACCGATAAGATGGTCTGCATGGAAGCCCCTCCTCTGACTCTTACAATCCGGAAAAGCGCCCCGAAGGGCCCGCGCTACGCCTTCGCATCGTCGCCTTCCTTTTCTTCTCGCCGCTGCCATGGGAACCGGCCCCTCCCCTCCGGCAGCGGGCCGTCGTAATCCGGTGCAAAACGTTCGGCGCCCGGCAGGTCCTTTGAGGCCGGCCCGCGCACGTCGCAGCCGAAACCGAGGTCCCCGTTTTCCCTGCGATTCCGTCGAAACATTTTGAGCCCTCCTCCCACGAGTCCGCTGCGGCGAACGGCCTCCTCAAACCCCTCGTCCCCCATGCGTCCACGCGCCTGCTCCATCCAGACGGACATGTCCTCCTCGAATAGAAGCGCAGCCTGTTCCTCCAGGGAATCGATGATACGGTCCAGGTAACGGCTCAGGGCGGACAGTTCCTCGTCCGTCAGACAGCCGAAGACGCTTCGCCAATCGTTCTCGGGCTGCCGCAGCTCCTTTCCCTTGTCCGTCAAATGGACGATCATGACCCGCCGGTCCTTGTCGGAGGGCTTCCGCTCCACGTAGCCGCCCTGTTCCAGGCGGTTGAGGAGCTCGTTGAGCGATTGCTGTCGGATGCCCAGCAGGTACGCCAGGTCCCTCGTGGCGACCTCCGGCTGGATCTTCAGAAAGGCGAGGACACGGCCCTGACCGTAATGAATATCCGAAAAGGGGCCGTACTCCGTATGACGAAGCATCTGCATCCGCCGCAAAAGCCACTGCACGGCGGACAGCTTCTCGTAGATATCCCTGCAAACGTCGTCCATCCCAATCCCCCCTCAAAATATAACAGGTACCTGTTATATATACGCATGATATTCCCATCCTCCGAGAGTGTCAAGGGGGAAGCAATCAAAATTTTTTTTATTTTGCGTTTTTGCTGATGACGTTGTGCTTTTTCGAGGCATAGAATGCAGTTGGGTCTCGCAGTATTCCGTTTTACTTTCTTCATGGCCGCCCGAAACTCGAGGGGGCGAGCCGAAACGGTTCGTCTTCTCTCCGGTGGCCCTCTTGTTCTTCGCCTGTATTCGTGCGCTTTTGTTCCATCCGTTTTCGGAAAATCGTGCATAGCCTCATGTCGGGTGCAGGAGGGGAACTCATGAACTTCAAGTCAGAAGTGCAGAAGCAGAAGTGCAGAAGTGGAAAATCGTCAATTTGAGCCAGGAGCTCTACGAGGGGATGCCTGCTTTCGGTATAATTGTCTTTGCACCTCACAGGTGATGGCTTGCGGCTTAGCGACTAAGTTTAACGCTGTTTTTGCAAACGGCGCCTGCAGGGTGCTCTTTTTAACTGTGGCTTTGGGCCACTGAGGAGGCTTCATGGATTGAATCGACATTATCCTTTAGGAAGGGGGCGGGGGGAGGGCCCGCGACATCTGTGTTTCGTCGTTTACATTCTACTCAGCGAATCGAGGAGGAAATCTTGATGAGAAACAGGTTCTTTGCTTTTGTGCTCTGCGCGGCGGCCGCGCTCCTGCTGGCTCTGTCCCCGGCGGAGGCCGCACGGACGGCATACCCCGTCACGATCGACAACGGGGACCGGCAGGTGACGTTTGATAAGGCGCCGGAGCGGGTCGTGACCAATGGCGACGGCAACATCATCGAGCTGATGTTCGCCCTCGACCTGGACGACAAGCTCGCCGGCTATGCGGGCTTCCCGGAGTACGGCGGCCAGGTCGCGCCGGACCACCAGGAGAGGCTCAAGAAGATCCCCGTCGCCGCACCGGGCTACATCACGCTCGAGGTGCTGCTGGGGCAGAAGCCGGACCTCTTCCTGTCCGGTTATCAGTACGGGACGAGCGTTCCGGGCGACACGTCGGCCGGAGCCATCACGCCGGACGAGCTGGAGAAGCACGGCGTCAAGTGCTACAACATCACGGAGTCCCTGATCCGCGTCATGAAGAAGCCGCCGGTGAGCCTCGAGGACACCTACACGGACCTGAGGAACCTGGGCGTCATCTTCGACGTGCAGGACCGCGCGGAGCAGCGCATCGCCTCCATGAAGGAGCGCGCCGCGGCCGTGGAGGCAAAGCTGGCGGGCCTGGATGCGGCGAAGCCGATCGGCGTCTTCATCTATCAGACGTGGAACGCGCCGGACCAGCCCCCGCGCACGGTGGGCGGCCAGGCCATGCCAAGCGCTCTGATGAAGATGGCGAAGGCCCGCAACGTCTTTGACGACATCGACGACAGCTACGTCAAGGCCACCTGGGAGGACGTCGTGGGGCGCAACCCGGACGTCATCCTGATCCTGGAGTGCGGAAACGCCAACGGCGCGGAGCGAAAGAAGCTCCTGATGGAGGACCCCGTCCTTCAGGGCGTGAAGGCGATCCAGGACGACCGCGTCATCGTCATGAGGGTCGAGGAGACGTATCCGGGCCCCCGGGCCGCCCTTGGCCTCGAGGCCATCGCCCGGGCGCTCTACCCCGACCGGTTCTAGCCGCACCGCCGTATCGGCGGAAACCCCCATGAGGCCTCTCTCCCCCTTCAGGAGGACGGGCGCTCCGGCGCTCGTCCTCCTCGCCCTCCTGCTCCTGACGATGACCTTCGGCGTCTCCATCGGCCCGGTGCCCATCCCCTTCGGGAGAGTCTGGGGCATCGTTCTGCATCGGGTCTTCCCCGACTGGCGGGCCGTGGCGCAAGACTGGCCGCAAAACGAGGTCGGCATCGTCTGGCAGCTCCGGCTCCCCCGCGTGATCCTGGGGGCCATCGTCGGGGCCGGACTGATGATGGCCGGCGCGGCCATCCAGTCGCTGGTGCGCAACTCCCTGGCGGACCCCTACCTGCTCGGCATCTCCTCCGGCGGCTGCGCGGGCGCTGTGGCGGCCATCCTGCTCCTGGGGAAGGTCCTGGGAAGCAGCTGCACCGGCCTCTCCACCGTCTTCATCATGGCCTTCCTCGGCTCCCTCCTGGCCTTCGGGCTCGTCCTCATCATCGCCGCGCAGGGGGAGGGCCTCACGCCCATGCGCATGATCCTGTCGGGACTCGCCGTCAGCTACGCGTTCACGGCCCTCACGAACTTCATGGTCTACCTCAACCAGCGGAGCGGGGCGGAGAGCGCGATGTTCTGGATGCTGGGCGGCCTGGGTGGCGCGCGATGGGACCGGCTTCCCGTCCCCCTCGCTGTCACCGCGGCCTGCCTCGCACTCCTCGTCCTCCAGGGACGGTCCCTCAACGCACTGATGCTGGGGGACGAAAGTGCGGCGGCGCTGGGCGTGGATGTCCGGCGCTCCAGGCGTTTCCTGTTCGCGCTCACATCGCTCCTGACGGGGACGCTGGTGGCCGTCAGCGGCTCCATCGGCTTCGTCGGGCTCGTGGTACCGCACGTCATGCGCATGACCGTCGGCGCCGACCACCGGCGCATCCTGCCCCTGGGCGCGCTGGTTGGCGCCATCTTCCTCATCCTGGCGGACGCCTTCTCCCGTGCGGTTCTGGCGCCCCGCGAGCTCCCCCTCGGCGTCGTGACGGGCTTCGTCGGCGCGCCGTTCTTCATCTGGCTCCTCAGGCGGAGCGGGAGGCAGGGGCGGTCATGAGCGCAACGCTCGAGGTCGAGTCCCTTCGCTGGGGAGCGGAGGGCCGCCCCATCGTCCAGGGCGTCTCACTCACGGTGGAGGAGGGCGAGTTCGTGGGCGTCATCGGCCCCAACGGTAGCGGGAAGTCCAGCCTGCTGCGCTGCATCTACCGCGCCAACCAGCGCGCCCAGGGGCAGGATGCGCCGGTGGT